>JBFEYF010000044.1:0-12295 GCA_041562295.1 Sulfurimonadaceae bacterium | reverse complement strand
GCTGTAGCCGAACTTTTTCAAAAGCTCCATCACCTGAAGGTTTTTGTGACTCTTTTCGATTGTCTGCAGTATCTGTATAAACTCTTTTTTAATGGGTTTGCCGTTTTTTTTCATCTGTATCAGTTGCTGATCGATAAAATCAAGTTGTTGCTCTGTACCGTCTATAGTATAAAGCGGAGTAAAATCTATCTCCTTCGTCGCCATATAGTGCTCTAACGGCCGGTAGCCTTCACGAAGGTGATAAGCCTCTTTATGAAAAAGTCTGTAAAAACCGGTTGGCATCAGTGCTGCGACAATAATTGGCTGGGTAATGTGAGAAAGGGTATCCGGGCTGTCAATATCTACCCAATGGATCTCATTGGACTTTTTGCTGACGCTGAAGCTTCCGGGGATTGAAAAGTCGGTGCCGTTCTCTTTAAGTGAACGAGCTGTAGCTTTGATACCCTGGTTGAATACAATATAGTTGCCTCCGTTGGGTAGGAACCAGAAATGTTCGCTATCCTCCAAGGACTCAATAATGATGTAGTGCTTTACGATACCCTGTAAGGCTTTTGCCGGCTTTGCAATAATATATTTCAATGTGTAAATCTCTAAGTGACTAAAAAATGACTAAAAGTATTATAGTATAAATTTACTCACGAATATAGTAAAAAATCACCAAAAAAAATGTATCGCCGAAAAATAGGGGTCTTGGGAGGGGTTATAGGCTAAGAGATTACTTCTCAAAGCCGTTTTTGCATACCGATTTGTCCAGTTTATTGGCCTGTTTGCCGAGATCTTTAGCTTTGTTGGTGTCTTTAGGGATGCCCAAACCAAAAGCAAGCAGAGAGGCTTTGTTGCACAGTCCCAAAGCACTTCCTTTATCTGCAGCTTGAGTATAAAGTTCAAAGGCTTTTTTGTAATCTTTGGCGATACCGTAACCGTTTTTATACATATCGCCCAGGTTGTTGATGGCATAGACGTTGCCCTGGTCGATCGCTTTTTGATACCAAACGACAGCTTCTTTGAAATCTTTGACTGTCCCTTGACCCTGTGCATACATGTAGCCGACACTGTTTTGCGCATCTGCATTACCCTGTTGTGCCGCTTTTTTAAACCAGTAAAATGCCTGTTCAAGGTCTTTTTCGACTCCTTCACCAGAGCTTAGCATACCCGCAAGATTGTTTTGGGCGGCTGCAATATTTTGGTTTGCCGCTTTTTCATACCACGTATAGGCCACTTTAAGGTCTTTTGCTACCCCTTCACCGGAGTGGTAAAGGATACCGAGATTGTTCTGTGCCATAGGGTGACCCAGTTCGGCAGCCTTGCTGTACCACTCAAAAGCTTTTTTGGGGTCGTTTGCCACGCCTTGTCCGCTTTGATAGATAAATGCCGTAAAGTATTGTGCTTCCTGATGAGCCTGTACCGCCGCTTTTTCATACCATTGCAGAGCCTGTGAAGCATCTTTTTTCAGATCACTGCCGTCCCATAAAAGCGAAGCGGCATAAAACTGGGCATCCTTATGCCCCTGTTCCGCGGCTTTGAGATACCATACGAGGGCTTTATCCAAATCGACAGCCGTACCGTGTCCCTGTTTGTACATGACACCGGCATTGTACTGGGATTCCAGGTGACCCTGGTTGGCTGCTTTTTCAAACCAGGTGAGGGCTTTGGCTTCATCTTTGGTGGTACCGACACCTTTGGCAAGCATATTCCCCAAGGTATATTGGGCATCGATACTTCCCAGCTGGGCCGCTTTTTCATACCATGTAAATGCCTTGACTTTGTCTGCTGTCGTCCCCAATCCGTCCCAATACATCGTAGCGATGTAAAGCGGTGCCTCCTTGTGACCCTGCTGAGCCGCTTTTTCCAGCCAATGCAGTGCTTTTGTGTAGTCGGCTTTGACGCCTTTGCCCTGTTTGTAGAGTATCGCCGTATTGTATTGGGCTTCCATATCGCCTTGGAGTGCCGCTTTTTCAAACCAGCTCAAAGCTTTGGTGCTGTTTTGTTCGGTACCCATACCCTGTTCATACATCATACCGAGGTTGAATTGGGCTTTGGCATCGCCTCTTTGGGCAGCTTTTTCATAAAACTGCAGGGATTTGGCATACTCTTTATTCCCTGTCAACCCTTTGGCATAGATATTGGCCAGAAGATCTTGGGCCTGAGTATGTCCCTGTTTGGCAGCTTTTTCCAACCATGACGCTGCAGCGGTATAGTTCTGATCGGTTCCTTCACCCTGCAGATACATGGTTCCGACATTGAATTGGGAGGCTTGGTGGCCCTGGTCGGCAGCTTTGGTAAACCACTCAAGGGCTTTGGGAAAATTTTTCTCTTCCAGATAGACGGTTGCAAGAAAGTATTGGGAGTTTAGGTCATTTTGCTGGGCAGCTTTGCTAAGCCATTCGATAGCTTTTAGGTTGTCTTTTGCGACACCCATTCCCTGGGCATACATGGTGCCCAAAAAGTATTGGGCATCCTGGCGACCGTCATTGGCGGCTATTTCATACCAGTAGTGTGCTTTGGTCATGTTTTTATCGGTACCGATCCCTTTGCGACACATGTTGCCCAGCATGACATGGGCACCTTCGCGGCCGTTTTTAGCCGACTTTTCGTACCAAAGATAGGCTTTGGCATCATCCTTTGGGGTGCCCAGACCCTTCATACACATCTTTGCCAAGATATATTGAGCCTCTTTATGCCCCTGGTCGGCTGCTTTTTCAAGCCAGACATAGGCCTGTGTCGCATTTTTTTCGGTTCCTTCACCGTTTAGATACATGGTGCCCGCAGCATACTGTGCTTTTTTTCGACCCTGCTGGGCCGCTTTTTCGTACCATTTAAGTGCCTGGGAGAGATCTTTTTTTGTACCGATCCCTTTTTTATAAAGCATTGCGAGATTAAACTGGGCGGCGACACTGCCCTCATTGGCGGATTGTTCCCAGAACATAAATGCCTGTTTATAATCCTTTTTTTTAAAGGCTTTAACACCGTCTGTGTAGTTGTCTGCAAAAGCAAACAGTAATGTCATTATAAGTGTGATGATCAGTCTCATGAAGAGTACTCCGGTAACAAGATAAAAAATCTTAATACATATTTACTTACAGAGATATTTGTTAAGAGATATGTTGATCTATCTCTTTTTTAAGAAGTTCCGGCTCTACCGGTTTTTGAATCAGAGTAGTGTCTTCGGGAAATGTTATGTTTTTTCCGTTTTCATCCTCGTTTTGTGCAGTGACAAAGATGATAGGCAGACTTTTGCAGGAAGTGTGTTCTCTAAGCTCTTTATAGACCTCAAGCCCGCTCATTCCGGGCATGATGACATCAAGCAAAATGATGTCGGGGTGGGGTGGTTTTGTTGCGATCTCTAAAGCTTTTTTACCGCTGGTGGCAGCTATGATGGTATAGTCGTTTTTGAGTATATTGACCAATATGTGAATATTCTCAGGGGTGTCATCAACGATGAGTATCTTTTTTTTAGTTTGCACAATGTTCACCTTCGGATTTTTTATCGATCTCGTTTTTGATTTTCAGCAGAAGCTTCTTTGACAGATCCAGGTCAAAGTTTTCCATAGCAGTGTGCAGCTGCTGTAGCAGTTTCGGATGGAAAAGGGAACCCAGATGCTTCGTCAATTCTTTGAACTGCTCCGTGGCATAAACGATATCGGTCTCAAGACTTTGAATGACGTTTTCTATAAGTCTGTAGAGATCTTCCAGGTCTTCACACAGCTCTTTGTCCGAACCTTTGTCTGTTATGCGCTTTTTTAGAAATGATCCGATGGAATTGATAAATGTGTTATACCGTTTTTGGGATTGATCCAGCTCGTTGAAGGCGGGGATCTTTCCGGCTTTAAGCTGGTTGTCCAATGCTTCAAGCTCTCTAAAAAGTGTTTCGGCTGCAAGGTTGCCGCAAACACCTTTGAGTGTATGACATACCGCTTCAGCCTCTTCGATTTGGTGCTTTTCCAGTAACTCTCTCAATTCAGAAAAGCGTTCCTTATGGTTGTTAAAGAACTGTTCCAAAAGGTTACTGTAAAGTGTTTGGTTACCAAGCAGCCTTTTCATCGCTGCTTCGATATTGACTTCACGCAAAGCAGAGAAGTCGATAGAGCTTTTCAGTGTATCAGGCCCTTTTTCAGATACAGAGCCGTGATGGCGCGGCTGAATCCAGCGAAGCAGTGTTGTAAAAAGTGCATCGGGATCGATCGGTTTGACGACATAATCATTCATACCCGCTTGTTTTCCTTCATCCATATCGCTTTGCATCGCATTGGCACTTAAGCCGATGATGGGAAGTGTTGCGAAAAACTCATCGTCCATCATCTCTGCAAGTTTCCTGATATGTTTAGTTGCTTGCAGACCGTCAAGGTTGGGCATCTGTATGTCCATGAGTATCACATCATAACGTGTCGATTTGACCTTTTCGATAGCCTCTAAACCGTCGACAGCTGTTTCTACAACGATCCCTTCATGTTGTAGCATCTCCTGGGCAAACTGTCTGTTGATATCATTGTCTTCTGTAAGCAGGACTTTGGCACCGCGTATGGCATCAAGGGAAACGGCTTGAAGTTCTGAAGAAGGTTTTGTGAACCGGGATATTTCAAGTGCCTGTATCATTGCTTCAAGCAGTGTAGATGGGGAGACCGGTTTGATCAAAAGGCCGTCTATTTGGGAATCTTTAATCTTCTTTATGACATCTTCGCGGCCGTAGGCTGTGACGATGATGATCTTTGGCTTGGGATGGATATGCTGGTTTTGCATAATCTTCTGAGCTGCTTCTAATCCATCCATGCCCGGCATTTTCCAATCCATCAATATAAGGTCAAAATCTTCCTTTTCAAGTTCTGTTATAGCCTCTGGTCCACTGCTTGCAGCTGCTGTAGTCGCACCCAGAGATTCGACAGTTTTTGAGAGATAGTCTCGCGATGATGCATTATCGTCTACGACAAGTGTCCTGATATCGTTGATTTTCGGTTCTAAAGCTTCGAGGTTTTCATTGAGCCGAATCTGTTCGGCAGTAGGAAAATCAAGTTGTACGGTAAAGCAGAAGGTGCTTCCCAGTGCGGGAGTAGTCGATTCTATCCAGATATTTCCACCCATCATCCGCGAAAGTTTTCTGCTTATCACCAGGCCCAGGCCCGAACCGCCAAAACGTCGTGTCGTACTGGCATCTGCTTGAGTGAATTCGCTAAAGAGCTGTTCTTGCTGTGCTTCAGTTATACCGATGCCGGTATCTTTTACACACCCTTTTAGAAGAAGCGTTTTTTCATCGTGCTCGGCTACTGAAAGTGATAATTCTATAGAGCCGTTATTGGTAAACTTTACAGCATTGTTACAGAGGTTGGCAAGAATCTGGCTTAGCCTCAGTGCATCACCCAGTAGGATATCCGGCAAAGCAACATCTTTATTGATCTGAAATTCAAGTCCTTTTTCATGTGCTTTGTATTCTATGATGTTTTTCAAGTCATCCAGTAGCTTATTAAGGCTGAATTGCGCCGTTTCTATGTCTAGTTTACCGGCTTCTATCTTTGAGAAATCCAGGATGTCATTGATGATACCCAATAGCGTCGTCGCCGCACTTTGGGATTTGGTGATATATCCTTTTTGCTGACTGTCTAAAGATGTCTTTTCGAGAAGGTAGTGCATACCCATGATAGCATTGATGGGTGTTCTTATCTCATGGCTCATGTTGGCCAGGAACTGACTTTTTGCCTCATTGGCCGATTCGGCTGCGACTTTGGCGTTATTGAGCTCATCGGTAAGCTGCAAAAGCTTTTGATTGCTTTTTTCGAGTTCGGAAGTACGCTCTGTCACCCGCTCTTCCAACGCCTCGTTGGATAGACGCAGCTCCTGTTCGCGCGCTTCGAGTTGAGAGTGGGCGGCCTGGAGGCTTTGGTTTTGTACCGCTATGGTCTCCACCATGATATTGAAAGCATCAACCAGGTTTCCCAGTTCATCGTTACTGCTTTTTTGGGCTCTTAAAGAGTAATCCTTTTCCGTGGTGATCTTGATGACGGTTTGGGTCAAAAGTTCAATCGGACGGGAGATAAAACGCTGCAGCCAGGTAGCGATAAAGTAGACAAAGATCAAAACACCCAGTATGATCAATATTGAGGAGAGTAAAAAATTGACCCACAGGAGATTGAGCTCCTCTAGCGAGATGCGTATAAAGACGGTACCGACCGGTGTATGGTCACTGAGAACCGGTTCATAGATATGCAGCTCATTATCATGAAAAGCACTCTTCTCATTGCCGCCAAGGGATGCAGGCTGATAGAGGGGGTCTTCGCCGTTGTTATAGCGGGCAAAGAGCTTGCCCTGGGCATCATAGATGGCTGCCGAAAGAACAGATTTTTTGATATGCAATGAGGCCAAAGACTCTTTGGCGACCGCATCATCCTGAAAAAGAAGAGCCGCGCTGCTGTGATCAGCTATAAGACGCGCGATGGATGAGAAGTTTTTAAACATATCTCTCTTGATATGGGCATGGTTTTGGACGATAAACACCGATCCCAAAAGAAACAGCGCCGTAATGGTGATCACCATAGTGATAAGCATCAGTTTGGTCTTGATAGGAAATGTCGGCAGTGTATAGTGTTTCATCGTTCATGCCTGTTGATGATATGTGACAGTTCCAGCAGCTTGGAACTGATAAAAAGATCGGCGTTTTGAAGCGCATCCAGATTGACATGCAGTTTGATCTTGTTATGCTCTTTTCTCAGTTCCACCATGCCGCCTTTTTGGGCGAAGTTATAGATATCACTGACTGTTAATATATGACGCCCTTTGAGAAGTTTTAGCTCTTTGGAGACGACAGGCGGATTTTGTGAGGCGATATAGGCGATGTGGCAACCGTTGAGTTGAGCGGCATTTTGATAGTAGTTGATCTGAAATTTTCGCCCGAAGATCGAACGTTTTTTAATAGGTTTCAGGCTCTCTTTAAAAGGGTCTTTCCCCACGATACAGAGGTTGATCGGTGTCTGCTGGGAGAGGAAGCTTTTTTCGGGCCAGGTGACGTATTTGGTGATATTATAGAGATAAGCGGCTTTTAGCTGCTGCTCGGTAACGGCTAAAAGCGTTACAGGCAGTATCAACCATCCGATCATGCTTAAGAAAAGCAGCCGCATTATCTTAACCTGTAGTTGGCACGCAGATAGAGGCCACGTTCTGCCTGTCTGTACTCTGAAGGCGGCCTGTTGGAAGGATGTGAGTAAACCTCGTCAAAAAGGTTTTTGATCATAAGGTCAAATTTCCATGATTTGATACCGTTGTAGCTGATAGAGGCATTGGCTACTGTATAGGGATCTGTTTTGCTGCCCGGCTGAGCCGGATTGAGTCTGGAACCGACATAGTTAATGCCAAGATGTGCCGTATAGATCTTACTGGGCTTATAGGTACAGCCTGTATTGGCGGTATAGGAGGCTATCTCATCGCTGGGATTTCCCGTTTCATCTTCACTGCTTGTATAGGTGATGTTGAAATAGGCGGTTGCTTTTGGGGAGCGGTAGAATAAAGAGGTTTCGATGCCCCGGCTATAAAGATCGCCCTGATTGATCCATCTGTTGTTAGTTGAATCCAAGGTAAGCTTATGGTCAATGCGGTTACTGAAAAATGTTATATCTGCCTGCACTTTTTTAGTGATGCTCTGCCCCCAGAAAAACTCGTAGCTTTTCATCTTTTCAGGCAGTAAGGCGGAATTTCCGCTTCCGTAGCTGTAGTCCCAGGGTTTGGGCGCCCTGAAGGCTTCTGCATAGATAAGTTTGGCGACACTGTCGCCTTTGGAATAGACTAAAGAGCTTCTTGGCGTATTAACCGAGCCGTAAAGAGTACTCTCTTCATGACGCACTCCTGCTGTCAAAGCGAGGTTGTGAGCAAAGCGAAACTCTGCCTGGCCGTAGATCCCGTAAAGTGAGTTTTGTATCATATCGGGAGTTTGCGGGGCAGGGGGTGTGACCAGATAGGAGTTGCTGTAGCTTTTAGAAAAACCGTCTGAGAGTTTTTCTTTTTCAAAAACGGCCCCTACGGTGAGCCTCAGATCATCAACACCTGTATAGATAAACCGCTCTTCTACGCCAAAAAGGTCATTGGGACGGTAGTATCCTGTCTGATTGTTGTCCGTGGCGCCGTTGGTTACATAAGCGACCGTATCATCCGCAACGGTAGAGTTTCGATAATAAAACTGGGTGTGCAGCTCTTTTTTTTCATCAATGGCATAGGTGTGTTTAGCCCAAAGATTAGCAAAAAAGATATGCCAAAGAGATCCCTGATCATAATAGTCGGTTCCCGTACTGGTGTAATTGGTGGTTCGCGAAGCTTTTTTATCCTGTAAAGTCATGCCCAGGTGAAGGTTTTCAAAAGAGAACTTTCCTTCGACACTCAGGTCTTCCTCGAAGTTTTCCATATCACTGCTCCAGTTATAACTCCCCGCAGCGCCTGCAAGATCGGTTTTGGATGTCGTTTTATACATCGCAGTCATCCTGTAGCCGCTGTTTGTCTTGCTGTCATAACGGGAAAAGGCCATATCCATATAAAGTGCGTCGAAGCTACCGGATGTCATGGATGCCGTAAGACCCTGTACTGCATGGTCGGGCTCTTTGGTAATGATGTTGATGATACCTGAAAGGGCGTTCGTGCCGTAAAGTGCAGAGCCCGGGCCGTACATCACTTCGATGCGGCTGATATTGGCGAGGTTGTAGTGAAGCCCTCCGTAGAATCCTCCAGAGTTAAGCTCATTGATGACGATACCGTCTACCATGACAAGCAGAAGATTGTTTTGGCTGACGGCACCGCGCATAAAGGTGTAGGAGTTAAAACCCTGGATATCTCTAAACTGCATACCGGGCAAATCCGCCAGGGCCTCTTCCAGTGAGAGGTAACCCCGTTCTTCGATCATCTGGGATGTTATAACTCGGACGGTAGCAGGGGTCTCTTTGATTTTGGTCTTGGTCTTGGTCGCGGTGATGACGGTAATATCCTGTAGCTGCTGCAGATCAAGATCAAAAAGATTATCGATAGTATCTGTTGAGGAAAAAAGAAGTGCCGGGCCAAGGGTTAGAGAAAGTAGTGATTTTTTCATAC
Organism: Sulfurimonadaceae bacterium; assembly: GCA_041562295.1. GTDB lineage: Bacteria > Campylobacterota > Campylobacteria > Campylobacterales > Sulfurimonadaceae > JBFEYF01. The sequence continues at coordinate 3,241 of JBFEYF010000044.1, read as the reverse complement.
AGGTTCGCCCACTTCTTTGGGGATTTCTATAATAAAGCGTGCTCCATCAGCGTGATTGTTTGCGGAAATTTTGCCGTTACAGTGCTCCTCGATAATGACTTTGCTCATATAAAGTCCCAATCCGCTCCCACCGTCATCCTCTTTGGTAGTAAAGTTGGCATCAAATATATGTTCCAGGATCTCGGGGGCAATGCCTCCGCCATTATCATCGATGATGACTTTTTGAAAGGATGTATTCTCTTCTGAGGTGATAGTGATCTGTGCCGAAAGGGTTTCTCTTCTTTGAAACTCATCAATGCTGTTTTTGATGATATTTAAAAAGACCTGCAGGAGCTCATTTTCATAGATAGAGACACTCTCTTGAAAACTGCAGTGACTGTAATCGATGAGAACATGGGAGAGTTTGGCACTCTCCTCCAACAGATCGGAGGCCTTTTCGACGACATCGTGAAGATAGATGTTTTGACGTACTTTATCGGCTTTAAAGAAATTTCCAAATACATTGATCGTATCAGAAAGGTAGCTGATATTCTCTTCGACACGTCTCATCGACTGGATCAGTTGTTCATCATTCAACGGTTTTCGGAGCTCTTTTTTGATGATGATATCTGATGTTATGGAGTTGACAGTATGCAGAGGCTGACGCCATTGATGTGTAATAAGGGCAAGCATCTCTCCCATAGCAGCCATCTTTTCACGCTGAATAAGCTGCTTTTCACGGATTTGACGTTCTCTTTTTTCGCGAAGCAGGCGCTCCTTAAGATCCTTTTTCTGCTCAGCCAGTGCCAGGTGGGTTTTGACTCTTGAAGTTACCTCTTCGACGTTAAAAGGTTTGGCGATATAGTCAACGATTCCCAGGTCAAACCCCTTTACAATGGCATCGATATCATCCAGGATACTGATAAAAATAACGGGGATCTCTTTGGTTGACTCTTTGTTTTTCAGTGCTTCACAAACTTCATATCCGCTCATATCAGGCATGATGATATCCAGGATAACCAGATCTACCGGTTCTTTTGAAACGATATCGAGAGCTTTTTCACCGTTTGTTGCAGCGACTACAGTAAACGAGTCTTTGAGACTGTTTACCAAAATCTGTATGTTTTCAGGCATGTCATCGACGATCAAAACCCTTTTTTTATCTTCATACATGTTGCTATAGCCTTAGGTACTTTCAAACTGTTAAACTCTATTGTACACTATTATTATTAAAAGTAATAATTGTGGAAAATTTCAGAAAACGGGTAGGGGATTGATAACCGATTTTGGAAGTGTTACATTGATATTATAAAGGATTGGTTGCGGAAACAGGATTTGAACCTGTGACCTTCGGGTTATGAGCCCGACGAGCTACCGAACTGCTCTATTCCGCGATAGTGTAGAATGTCTATTGGTTTTTAAAAGAATCAATGAAGATTAAGTTTTAGAAGTCAATATTTGGTTGCGGGAGACGGATTTGAACCATCGACCTTCGGGTTATGAGCCCGACGAGCTACCGAACTGCTCTATCCCGCGACATTTTAGAAAGTTAAAAGTGGATGGGGTAGAGGGATTCGAACCCCCGAATGACTGGACCAAAACCAGTTGCCTTACCGCTTGGCGATACCCCAACAAGTTGTTCATCAGTTTTGATGAGCCGAAATTATAGTGAATTCGTTTTTATTTGTCAAGGTTTTTTTGTTATAATTTTTAAAATTTACAATATTTTGGTCCCTAAAATAGGGCTCAACATGAAAAAGGACAGTTTAGATGGCGGCAGAACAAAGAGTAAAAGAGGCAATAGAAGCGATCAGAAGAGGAGAGATGGTCGTTATGATAGATGATGAAGATAGAGAAAACGAAGGAGACCTTGTTTACGCCTCGGTTTTTAGTACGCCTGAACATGTTAATTTTATGGCTACCCATGCCAAGGGGCTGATCTGTGTCGCAACCTCTACGGCTATCGCCCAGCGGCTCGATTTGACGCCGATGGTAGCAAACAACGACTCCTCTTATGAAACAGCCTTTACGATATCTGTTGATGCCAAAGAAGCTGCAACCGGTATTTCGGCGGCTGAACGGGATATGACGATCCAGATTTTGGCCAATCCCTTAAGTAATAAAAATGAGTTGGTCCGTCCGGGACATATATTCCCGCTTATAGCCAAAGACGGTGGAGTCCTGATCCGTACCGGCCACACGGAAGGTTCGGTCGATCTGTGCCGTCTTGCAGGTTTGGCTGAGTCTGCGGTGATCTGTGAGATCATGAAAGAGGACGGTACGATGGCGCGTCGGGATGATCTGGATATTTTTTGTGACAAACATGAACTCAAAACTATTTTTATCTCTGATCTTGTCGAGTACCGCCTTAAAAACGAGTCCTTGATCGAACAGGTGGAGAGTGTCGAATCTACTTTTGACGGTGCACCGGTGATCAAAGAGACCTATGTCGATCATATGGGGCACAGACATAGTGCGATTATCTTTGGTCAAAAAGATGAGACGATGGCTGTGAAGTTCCATAATATAGGTAAAGATACCGATCTTCTGTTGAATGACAGCAAATACCAGTACTTTAACCGTTCTGTGGAGTATCTTAAAAAAGAGGGCGGCGTATTGGTTTTTATCGAACAGCCGGCTATTCATAATGAACAGATGAAGGAGTATGGTATCGGTGCACTGATTTTGCAGGCCCTGGGAGTCCATAAGATCCGTCTTATCGCACAGCATACCAAGACGGCGTTTGTCGGTATCCAGGGATTTGGATTGGAAGTTGTTGAGGGAGTGGAGGTGTGATGAGTACACCGCAGTACCGTGTCTATTATGAAGATACCGATGTCGGCGGAATTGTCTATCATGCCAACTACTTGAAGTTTTGCGAACGGGCCAGAAGTGAGCACTTCTTTGTCCAGGGTACCTCGCCGCAGCGCGGGGAGCACCATTTTGTTATTACGGCGATCAATGCAAAGTTTAAGGCGTCGGCGAAACTGGGTGATCTGCTGGACGTAACGCTTAAAGTCTCATCTATCAGTAAAGCATCTTTTACGCTCTATCAGGAAGTACTGAGTGACGGGAAGGTGCTGTTTGAGATGGAAGGTACTTTTGTATTGACCAATAAAGAGGGGAAAATCGTCCGTCTCTCCGAAGCGGAGCTGGCGGTTTTTAAAGAGAGCTAAAGTCAGTCGACTTTGGCAAAACCGTGCAATGTAGGCCGGTAGATAGTAATAGGGTAGATAACCTGGTTGGCTTCGACCCGCTCCTG
>JBFEYF010000043.1:0-12341 GCA_041562295.1 Sulfurimonadaceae bacterium | reverse complement strand
GCTCCCAAAAGCGGGATGTCACCCAAAAGCGGTACTTTATTGACTTTATTGGACTCAGTAGATCCGATAAGCCCTCCAAGGATGACCTGCTCCCCGTTTTTAGCGGTTACTACCGAAGAGATCTGTTTACGGCTAAGATCCGGCGGCAAGGTACGAGAAGTGGCATCGGATGAGACACTGTCAATGGTCTCACTGATCGAAGGGTTGATCTTCAGTGTTACCCGTTCTGCATCTTCAGATATTTCGGGTGTGATATCGAGCAAAATCCCGGCAAAGACGGAATCTATGATGTCATTTTCGACAATGGTGCTTCCACCTGCCGAAGCCTGAGATGAAGATTGGGTGATCTTATAGAAAAACTGGTTTCCGACACTGATCAGGGCAGGCTGGTTATTGAGTGTCAAAATCTTCGGATTGGAGATCGAACGTACATCTCCCTGTTCCTGAAGAAACTTGACAAGATCATTGATGGTCACCGTACCTGAAAGGTTGATAAGGTGTGAGTCCCAGTCCCCGTTATGTGCTAACTCTGTCATTTTCCCATCAGTATATGTAGAGACATCTTTGGCCTTGATATAGTCATTGGTGATCTTCATATTTTGAAGTGAGAAAATCTGTGACCAGTCGATACCGGTAGCTTTGGCATCACTGAGTGTTACAGAGTAAAGATGAACGTCGATCATCACCTGGTTTTGCAACTTGTTCTGCAGGCGTTTGAGATATTCATCAAGTCTTTTTATCTGCTTGAGTGTCGCTGATACGGTGATAAGGCCAGCTTCTTTGTTCAAGACAGGCAATTCTGCCTGAAACTTGTCTTCAGGACGGTTTAGGATGGTATGGAGCTCCGCCTGGATACTGCTCCACAGCTGAAAGGTATCGGTAGATTCAATAGTGAGGCCCGATTTGGATTCACCGGCACTGCTTTGTGCCGTTGATGTCCCGCTTGTCATAGATTGTTCATTACCTTCGCTGGATTGACCTGAAAGGGTAATTTGTGTCTGGCTTTTACCTGTACGCTCACTGATGATGTAGTCGATGTTATAGGTCTTGGTTGTGATGTAGGAGATCTTTAAGACATTGTTTTTAAGTTTGTAGTCAAGGTTGTTCTCTCTGAGGATGATATCAAAGACCTCAGAGATGATAAGATCCTGAAGGTTGGTCTTATTGAGCTGTTTACGTAAGATCTTCTCAGCTTCTTTATCCTGGACTAGGACTGTGTAGCCACACTCTTCGCTTATCTGGTCGATAAACTCGGAGATGCGGGTCCCCTTGCTGGAAGAGAGGTTAAAGAGCTGATAGGTACAGTCGGCTATGGCTGTAGTGGCAAGTCCCAGGGTGACAAAACCGGCAGCTATCCTTTTATTTATGGTTGGTAGTGTAAACATTATCTTCCCTTCCTACTTGGTTAAAATCTTGATTTTTTTGTTTTTATTGTGTAAATAGACATTGATCGGTTCCCTGTTCCCTTTTTGGAGGGTTACATACTCTTTGGTGATCTTTTTAAGGGTATAACCGTTGATCTTTTTATTAAGTTGGTACCAGCGGTTATTGATCTTGGCACTTCGGTTCATCGTAGCATAAAGCTTGAATCGCATAGCCCCTCGATAGCCGCGGGCGCGGTATTTACCTTTGGTAACGACCTTGACGATTTTCCCCTCTTTGGTCTTGACCTCTTTGACCATGATGAAAGGATTTTTAAGACGCTCAAGCAGTGCTGTATCGACTCCCTTTCTGGAAGGTTTGATCTCTTCGACCATGTTGTCTATCCAGACACTGTTAATATCTTCTGCACCCAGGGCCTGAAGGAGAACGATTAAAATAAGAGTCAACTTTTTCAATAGCTAATCCCCCATACAGCGATTTTGAGTTTGGTAGTCAATGTACTGTTGGCAACCATCTCCATATCATGAATATCGACAACAAGCGGTGTCTTTTCAAGGGTGTTGATAAAACGCAACGTATCATGAAACGAACCCGAAAAGCCGACTTCGATATCCAGGACATGACCGAAATTCTCACGTTTGGTGACAAAAAGGTTTTTCAAATTAAGGATACGTATACCGTTTTTACGGGCGGTTTCCGAGATAGAGTCGATAAATTTACCCCAGGCCGTCTCATTATAGATAAGCGGCTGCAGTTGGGAGATCTTATAATCTATATAGTCACTGGAACGTTTGATTTCGGCAAACCTTTTTTTATTCAGACTGTTCTGGTTTTGTAAAAAGGTGATATTGTCAGCCGAATTCATCTTTAAAAAGCGTTGGTCGTTTTTGAGTTCCGTCAAGATCTTGGTACGCTCTTTTTCCGCCTTTTTATACATGGCGGCCGTTATATCGTAGGTAAGGATGTAGATCACAAACGCGACACCGCCACCGGCCATGATATAGCTGTATATACGGTCTTTTTGAGACTTGCCTACATAATAGTTGTCGATTTTGTCTAAGAGATCATCAAAAAACTTCATCGCAGTTCCACCTTCATACGAGAGGTATAGTTGTCCATCTCTTCATTATAAGCGATCTCTTCTATCGAGATTTTATAGCTGGTCAGATTCTCTTTGGTGAGTTTTTCGATCATGTCGGTAATCTGCCGTTCCTGCACGCTGACCAGTTCCAAAATGAAGGTGTGGGTATTGACCTTGGTATCATCGCTATAGCTTATGGCAGAGAGCTGAACCTGGTAACGGTTGAGGTCTTTGGTCAAATCGGCGATGATCTTGGCTTTCATCGGATACATCACTTTTTGTCTGTGGATCTGAGTCAGGACACTCTTTTGCAGCTGCTGGGTTTTGAGTGCTTCAGAGATCTTTTTATTGAGCTCTTCACGCAGTTTGACCTGGGCATTGACCTGTCCTTCGATAATGACACGTTCGTCATGGACCCGGCGCTGCTCTTTTTTCAGACTCTCGTTTTCAAGGTTGGCAAATAGGGTATATCCCAGATTCCATAGGGGGTAGATACTTGTCGTAAGCAGTGCTGCCGCAGCTAAAAGGATCAGACGGCCGCTCTCTCTTTGGACAAACGGCGGCGGTCGGTCGAAAAAGGTGAAGTTGACATCATAGCGATCTTCGGTACCCAGTTGGGCTGTCAGGTGCATCAGCTGATGCATCTGGTCTACATAGAATTCGCTGGTCACAAAGCCGTATTCAAAGTCAAAGTTATGGGATTCAATCCCCAGAGTGACTTGGGAGAACTCGTCCATGCCGTGGATAACGCCGGCTGATGTTCCGATATAGACCCTTTTGATCTCTTCGATCTCATAAGCACGCTTGGTGAAGTTGATGACTTCGTTGATCTGCGCAAAGATCTCGTTAAAAAGCTTGATCAGGTATTCTCGGTTCTCTTCATTCGTCGTTCGCAGACCTTCCTCCGCAAAAAGGGTCATGAAGTTTTCAAGACTGACCCGTTCGCCATAGACTTCACAAAAGAGTTCATGGATGTTTTCGAGGGTAAATTTCAGCTCTTTTGTATAAAGGAACTCTCCGTCCTGATAGAGGGTCAAAAAGGCATCAAAGTCGCTAAAATAGATAAAACAGTCGATACCGCTGTCGACAATGATCTCTTTTTTGTACAAAGAGCGTAAAAGCAGCGGAGCAGGGTAGAGGTGATCGATATATTTGATCTGTTCTACGACCGGTGCGAACTCATCTCTTACTTCTACGGGATCGACTACGAAGACATTGAAGAGTCGGTTGGCCTCATCCTGCGCCTCGACAAGCTCATAAAAACCGATCGTATACTCTGTGGCCAGGTCAAGACCAAGCTCTTCGTAGGTCTTGTTCTCAATGACGTCGTAGTGGTCCTCTTCCTCGATATTCTTGCTGACACTGATCTGTGTCGTCAGAAAGGAGCTTGTCTTGAGTGAAGCGATGGAGTATTGGGTCTTTAAAAACTTGGGTTTCGACGCGGGGCTTATTTGCGTTGTCGTACCCTCATAATAGCTGTTATTATAAGGGTTACTGGAGATAACCGTAGAAAGGGGTTGCGCTTTTGCCATAAAACTGTCCTAAGACCCGAAATTTACTATCATCATACCACAAAAGCGGCCATCCCGATATATTTCGACCCTGAAGCGATGTTTTTCGTTATCGATTGCGAATCGTGGTGCCATATCTTTGTGTGCGATCGTGATACGGTTTTCATTATGGTGCTTGGGATCGGTATACCCGATGACGTTGACACGGTACTCTTTGGGAAGCTGGACCGAGAACTCATCCTTGACCGAAACGGTCGAAGGAAGCTCTACAGATCTTTTCTCCCCGTCAATAACCATATCGATCTCTTTCAGACGGTCATCCATTGGGAACCGCTGTTCAAACAAAGAGACCACTCTTTGGTGACCCACAAACACTTCATAATGCGTTTTCCTTTTTACTATATCGGCGAGGGGGTGTGAAAGTTTAAAAGTGTTATTACTTTTTTTAATAGGCATGTAGCGAAGGATCGACTTGATGTTTTGAAGATCGAATGTAATATTGTCATTGATCGTCAGGGTACCGTACTGTTTAAGTACCTTCTCGACACCCTCTTTGGAAAACTCGAATTTACGCTCAAACTTGATACCCATGATCTCCATAAAAGCTTCGATAGCACGCAGCTGATAGAAGACCTTGTCGGAAGTCTTGCGAAGGTTTTTACTGGTCTCGATGGCAAATGCCGGTTTGCCCTGGTTGATGGCGAAGTAGGTCAGCGACAGCTGCATCGCTTTATCTTTTTTCTTGGTTTTGGTGTTTTTGACACCGAAGATATGGTGTTTGGCCAGCAATCCGTTATTGAGCTTCTGGCTCACTTTATGCGCGACATCGCCAAGCTGCCCGAAAGTGGCGTTGGAGTCAGTGATACACATCTGGTCGATGACACAGGATTGGCCCCAGGCTGCGGGGTTATAGACATCATCGCGGTAGGTGTCGCGGTAAAAACCGTGGCCGTCATGCAGGTTTAAGATCAGGTCTACATGCTTGTCTGTAATCAGTTTTTTAAGCGCTGTTACGGTCTCATAGTCGGGATCGCTTTTTTTGACATAGGCAAACTTGCGGTTCATATCCCCATGTATGCCGCGGCGGCAGCGTGTGATACTTGGCTGGTTGATATTGGGAATAACCCACAGTGCCCCGTTGCTGATCGTATAAAACTGCGAAAGCACAGCCGGCGCAAAGTAGCCGCCGGGTTCATCCCCGTGAATACCTCCAAAGACCATCAGGGTATGCCCCTTGGTAGGGTCACCCAGTTGGGTCAGCGTAAACTGCGGTGCCTCGGCACGCAGCACAAGGGTAGTGAAGAGTAAAAAAATAAAATATCGCATTGGTTTAGTTCTCTGTCAAAATAGAAATTTTGTCATTGTCAAATCGTACATAGAGCTCTTTGGTCCCTTGAAAACGGACATTTTCGGATTCGTAGTTTTCCAAAAACTGAATATAAAAGAGGCTTTCGTTGTTCTCATTGGGGTAGGGGATGACATTGATGTAGTCAAAGTCGATACGCTTTTTCTCTTTTTTGGCAAAGACCTGCTGTTTAAAGATGGAAAACTGGGTATAAGAAGTTCCGTCGGGGCGTTTGAAACTGTTGTCATAAAAACTGAGGTATTTGTTGAGATCACTGCTTTTCCACGCATTTCGCCACTCATATAAAGAAGCCAGAATACGGGAGATGATATCTTTACTTACCGACGGAGTAGTGTTGGGCGAGATAAGCAGCGCTGTCTTTTTATAGTCGACAGATTTTTCGAGTGCGACAAGCTCTTGGTTATCAATAGCCAGACACCCTTTGGTATAGTCGTCCCGGTCTCCCTGAAGCGGCAGACCGTGTATCCAGATACCTGATCCGCTTTTGTTCTGGGCACGGTCGAAGTTGTTGGGATAGTTGGTTACCAAAGCCAAAGGACCGTAAAAAGGGTCGACCTTGGTCAGCTTTTGTGTCAGCTGGTAGACGCCGACAGGAGTTCTCAGGTCTCCCTCTCGTTGTTTGTCGCCGTTTTTTTGTCCCAAAAAGGTACCGTTGCTGTGTTCCAAAGAGAGCTGATGATCCTCTGTGATCGAGATACGCGAAAGCTTGGCCTTGTCTTTACGGCAAAAAAGGATGGTTTTGAAATTACTGTAAAGTCCCAAAGAGACATTTTTGTCTTCCAATGCCTCTTTCCAATAAGCAGCTGTTGCCAGCGTCTGGTCCAGTCTCTTTTCCAGCGCCTCTATCCCTTTTTTCTGGTACTCCTGAAGCAGGTCCAGTGCAAAGATATTAGAGAGTAAAATAGAAAATATCAGTAGCGTTTTATAAATCATAGCCCAACTCGTTCAATGTTTTTTTATCCTTGGTCCATCCTTTACGGACGATCACATTCAGATCCAAAAAGACCTTCTTTTGCAAGAGGTTTTCGATCTTGGCCCTGGCATCAGAGCCGATACGTTTGATCGCGGCACCTTTTTTACCGATCATCATCCCCTTTTGGGTCTGTTTTTCAACGATGATCTGCGCATAGATCTTCTCGATCTTGCCTCCCTCTTCAATACTGGAGATAAGGACATCGGACTCGTAAGGAATTTCATCCGATATATTATCAAAAATAGCTTCGCGGATAAATTCGCGGTAGATGTCACGCAGATGCTCCGTGGTCAGATCTTCGGGGTCATAAAGATAGGGGGACTCGGGAAGGAATTTACAGATCTCATCCAGGATCTGGTCTGCTCCGATTCCTTTAACCGATGAGACGGGGATCAGTGCTTCAAAGTTGTCCTGAAGTGCTGAAAACTCCTGCATCGTTTTAAAGAGTTTCTCTTTGGAGTATTGGTCGATCTTTGTCAGCAGTACGATATGCTTGCGCTTTTTCTTATTGAGTTCCAAAAACTCTTTATAATATTTGACGCCGTCATTAACCGGGGAGAGAAAAAGGACGATATCGGCATCGCCGATCGCTTTAAGGGCCTCTTCCAGCATAAACTCGTTGAGCAGTTTCTCCTGTTTATGGATACCCGGAGTGTCGATAAAGATGATCTGATTCTCTTTATGCATAACAATGGCGTTGATGCGGCGTCGCGTCGCATTGGCTTTATGGGAGACCATGGTGATCGTCTCACCCAAAAGCCAGTTCATCAGGGTGCTTTTACCCGCGTTGGGACGACCTACCAGTGCCGCAAATCCCGCTTTTGTTACTTCACTCATTATGTTCCTTACAAGATATAGTGTGAACTGTCTTCATCTTCGACGATGTTGTCCAGTTTTTCGTGTACGAGTGCTTTGTCAATCGTAATACTCTTCTCTTCGAGGCTGTCAGCGTTGAAGCTGATATCTTCAAGTACCCGTTCGATAACGGTATGCAGACGTCTGGCCCCGATGTCTTCGGTTTTTTCATTGGCGGTATGACATAGCTTGGCGATCGCTTTGATCGCATCATCACTAAAGTCTATCGTCACATCTTCGACACTCAATAACGCCTCATATTGGCGTAGTAGAGAGCTTTTAGTCTGTGTGAGAATCTGATAGTAGGCCTCTTCGGTCAGGGACTCAAGCTCCACGCGCAGCGGAAAACGTCCCTGCAGCTCAGGGATCAGGTCGCTTGGCTTGCTGACATGAAATGCCCCCGCCGCGATAAAGAGGATATGGTCCGTCTTGATCTGGCCGTACTTGGTATTGACGCTGCTTCCCTCTACGATGGGCAGAAGGTCACGCTGGACCCCCTCTTTGTTCGGGTCACTGCGGTGTGTCTCGGCACCCACAGCGATCTTGTCGATCTCATCCAGGAAGATGATCCCGCCCTGTTCGGCACGTTCCAGCGCTTCGGCACGGATGGCGTCATTATCCAGAAGGTTCTCGCTCGCTTCCTGGCGTAGAATCTTTTTGGCCTCTTTGACCGTGACCTCTTTTTTGTTCTCACCCTTGGAAAGAGTACCGAACATCGCCCCGAAAGACTCCTGGACTTTGGCCAGTTCCGGAGGCATATTGGTGTCGTTGAACTCGATATTCATCTTGGGCAGGACAATCTCTACTTTTTTATCATCCATCTCGCCGCTGTGGATACGCTCCATCATAGCGGTACGGCTTCTCTCATACGCCTCTTTTTTCTCATCCGTTGCAAACGAGGTGAGTGGCGGAAGCAGCTGGTCGGCTATTCTCTCCAGTACATAAGCCTCGATCTGGACTTCGTTTTTTTCCTGGTACTCCTGTTTGACCAGGGCTATGGAGTTCATCACGAGGTCGCGGATCATTGACTCGACATCGCGGCCGACAAACCCTACTTCGGTATATTTGCTCGCTTCCACTTTGATAAAAGGTACGCGCATCAGGCGTGCCAGACGGCGGGCGATCTCGGTCTTACCCACACCGGTAGAACCGATCATCAGGATGTTTTTGGGCATGATGTCGTTTTGCATCTCCAAAGGAAGCTTCATACGGCGGTAGCGTGTACGCAAAGCGATAGCAATCGTTTTTTTCGCCTCTTTTTGTCCGATGATATACTCGTCAAGATAGGAGACGATCTCTTTAGGTGTCATATCCATGGATTAATCTTTCAAACTTAGAATCTTGATGTTTTTGTTGGTATAAATACAAAGGTCCCCGGCGATATTGAGTGACTCTTTGACCAGCTCCTGTGCCGAAAGATCGGCATGTTTATCCAGCGCTCTGGCAGCTGAGATAGCGTAGTTTCCTCCGCTACCGATCGAAGCGATCTTCTCATCTTCGGGTTCAACGACATCGCCGTTACCCGAAAGGATATAGATCTTTTCACGGTTAAGTACCAGCATCATCGCTTCCAGACGTCGCAGGGTCTTGTCCTTGCGCCACGCCTTGCTAAAAGAGATGACCGCTTTAAACAGATCCCCTTTATGCTGGGAGAGAAACCCTTCAAACATATCGAACAGGTTAAAGGCGTCTGCCGTTGACCCGGCGAAGCCTGCCAGGATTTTGCCGTTATAAAGCGTCCGGATCTTGGTGGCATTGCCTTTGAGTATCGTATCTCCGAACGTTACCTGCCCGTCACCGCCGATGACGGCTTCATCTTCGCCTTTGTAAGCGAGTATCGTTGTCGCGTCAAACATAGCTTACTCTGCGGTTACAGTCAGTTTGGTCTTGGCATGGATCGCATGACCCATTTTGATATCGATATCATACTCGCCTGTATGCTTGATAGCCAGCTTGTGTTCGATATGCTTTTTGTCGATCTCGATACTGTGCTGCTCTTTGATCGCCTGGGCGATCTCATCTTTGGTCACCGCGCCGAACAGGGTTCCGTCTTCACCCGCTTTTTTGGCGATCGTGGTTGTCAGCTTGCCCAGAGTTTCACTTTCGGCACTCAGACGTTCGATCAGTGCTTTTTCATCTGCCGCTTTTTGGGCCTGCTCGGCTTCCCACGCTTCGATCACTTCCGGCGTTGCTGCTTTGGCATGACCCTTGCCGATAAGAAAGTTTTTACCATAGCCGTCTTTAACCTCTTTGATCTCTCCGGCTTTTCCCAGGCTTTTTACATCTTTTATCAGTAATACTTTCATCAATAATCTCTTCTACATTAAATTTGGTTGTATTTTAGCCATTTAAATATGAAATGTTTATTAGAGCGCCCTCTTGCATTCATGCTATAATGAAACAAAGTCCAAAAAGAGGAGGGGTGTTATGGATATACACAGTGTCATACTTGTCCTCTTTTTGGTTCTGGTATTCGCCCGTATTTTCGGTGAACTCTTTGCCCGCCTGGGTGTCCCCTCTGTTTTGGGTGAGCTCTTTGCCGGGGTCTTTTTGGGCAGCTCGATATTGGGGTGGGTCAGCCCCAATGATATTCTCAAACTGCTTGCCGAGATCGGGATCATCCTCTTGCTTTTTGAAGTGGGTTTGGAGACAGACCTCGGCCGTTTGAAAAACTCCGGGGGTAAAGCACTGATCATCGCTTTATCCGGTGTCATACTCCCTTTTATGTTGGCCTTTGCCGCCAGTACCTTCTGGTTCAGCCTGTCGATGACGCAGGCACTTTTTATCGGCGGGACGTTGACGGCAACCAGCATCGGTATCACGCTGAGGGTACTCAAAGATATCGGTCATGAGAAGGGGAGTGTCGCTCAGGTCGTGATCGGGGCCGCCGTGATCGATGATATCATCGGGGTGATACTGCTAGTCTTTATCTACGACTTCGCGATATCCAAAGAGATCAGTTTTGATAATACCCTGTCGGTTTCGGTGATGATTTTAACCTTTTTGTTGATCGCTCCGACGTTGGCCCATCTCTTGGCGCACTGGGTGAAGTATTTCACCCGACACTCCTATGTACCAGGCTTTATCCCGACGATTTTGATCTCACTGATTCTGCTTTTTGCCTATATCTCCTACTATTTCGGGGCTCCCGAGATCCTGGGGGCTTTTGTCGCGGGTGTAGCGCTATCACGACGCTTTTTCCTCCCCTTCGGAGCAGGTCTTCACGATGAAGGGGGGAAGTTTGAAGAAGAGATCAAGAGCAATATGACACCGATCATACAGCTGTTTACCCCCTTTTTCTTTGTCATGGTGGGGCTCTCCATAGAGCTTAAATATATCGATTTTACCTCCTCCTATTTTTGGATTATGGCGGGAGTCTACCTTTTCATCGCTATTATCGGAAAATATATGGGGGTCTTTTTGATCGCTACCAAGTGTGCCATGAACCGGGCGCTGATCGGGATATCGATGATCCCGCGCGGTGAAGTGGGGCTGATCTTTGCCGAGATGGGACGGGTGAACAATATCCTCAATAACGAGATCTACTCGATTTTGGTCTTTGTCATCATTATCACGACGGTCGTACCGCCATTTTTGCTTAAATGGCTCTTTAAATATGAGTGTGCCGAATGAAACCTCTACTGGATGATCTGATCGAAAAACTGAAAATGGACGGGGTGTTACAATCTCCTATGATCGAACTGGCCCTTAAAGGCGTGGACAGGAAAGATTTCGTCTTGCCCGAATATGAAGATCTGGCCTATGAGAACCATCCCCTCTCTATAGGCTTTGGTCAGACCATCTCCCAGCCCTTTACCGTGGTCTTTATGCTGGAACTGTTGGATCTGCAGGAGGATGATGAGGTTTTGGATGTGGGCAGCGGGTCCGGCTGGACGACCGCTTTGATCGCTTTTATCGTCTCCAAGACCGGTAAAGTGACCGGAGTGGAACGGGTTAAAGAGCTGGTCGCATTCGGCAAGGCCAATCTCAAAAAGTATAAACTCCCTCAGGCAAAGATTCTTTATACCGAAAAGGGTGTCGGTTTACCCGAGAAGGAGTTTGACAAGATCCTGGTATCCGCTTCGGCATCGCGTTTCCCCCGTAAGCTTTTTGCCCAGCTTAAAAAAGGGGGCAAGATGGTAATCCCGATCAATGATTCGATCTTTTTGGTCCAAAAGGATGAAGCGGGAGATATGACGATCAAAGAGTACCCGGGCTTTGTCTTTGTCCCGCTAATTACCTCCTAGTTACAGCTGAAAAGATGAAGCAGCTTTGTTTAAAGTTTTTGTCGGTTTGGCTTTTAGTCTTTAGCTTGGTGTACAGCGGTGAGGAAACGATGACAAAAGAAAAGAAGTTGTGGATTCTCAATAGTGCGACCTCCCTGGGGCTTATTACTTGGGGCAGAATCTATTGGGATTACGGGCTTAAGCCGATGCACAGTTCAAGTGAAGGGTGGTTTGGGCGTGATACAAAAGAGGGCGGTGCCGATAAACTTGGGCACCTTTACTCCTCCTATCTAGCTGGGCATGCATATGCCTCCATCTATAAAGGGTGGGGTTACGGCAGAGAAAAAGCTGCGTTGTATGGCGCCTATTCGTCATTCGGGTTTACCACATTGATGGAACTGGGCGATTCATTCAGTCCCTATGGTTTTTCGTATGAAGATTTTTTGGTTAATACGGCCGGTACCCTGTGGGGTTACTATAGCTACCGTTATCCCAGATTGCAGGAGATGATTGATTTGAGGTTGGAATACCGTTTTCACAAAAGAAGCTTCAGTGGAGATTTTTTTACCGATTATGAGCGGATGAAACATCTGGTCGCCCTTAAGGCGAGCGGTTTTGAACTGTTGAACAGGGGGTGGATCTCCTATTTGGAATTGCATCTGGGGTACTTTACCCAGGGCTTTAATGACCCTGTAAAAAGCAGAGAAAGGTTTACCTATATCGGTATCGGTATCAACCTAGCTAAACTCTTTCATACCCGCGTATTCAACTATTATCAGATCCCCTCTACGGATTCGCGTATTACACACGGATTTTAGAGTTAGCTGACTGCCTTAACCTCATTATTAACTCTTTTGGCTAATATATCACAAAAATATTAGAAGGTCGTTATGGACGAGATCAAGATACGCGGAGCCCGTGAAAATAACCTGAAAAACCTTAACCT
>JBFEYF010000042.1:0-12390 GCA_041562295.1 Sulfurimonadaceae bacterium | reverse complement strand
TGATCTGCGAAAGCAGCTGCCGGTCATGTTCGTTGCCGATGACCAGAGTCGGAGCCAGTGAGACGATCTTTTCCAAAGAGGGGTGAAAATAGCCCCCGATCCTGGGCAGATGCTGGGCCTCCTTGGGGTAGTTGGCATATTTGCTGGTACCCACCACCTCATCGCCCGCTCCCAGACCGAAAAGGATCTCGGTGATCGCGGGCGAAAGAGCTACGATACGCTCTTTTGCCGACAAAGATATAAGCATCAGCGATAAGAAGAGAAACAACCTCACACCTGCTCCTTAAAATCGATCACCCTATAATCACCGTACTCTATAGGCTGTGCGAACGCCTCTTCCAAGGGGATGCGTTCATAAAGGTGCAAAAAAGTACGGATTACCCCGGCATGGGTCATCACTAAAACCGACTCATGTCCCTGTTTGGGCAAAAAATCGAAAAAGAAGTGTTCGATCCGCCGGATAAAGCCTTCGACACTTTCACCGTCCAGAAGCTGCAGCCATTGGTGAAAACTTTCATACTCTGCATCTTCCATCAGGGCCACCTCATCGAAACTGAGCCCCTCGTGCCTGCCCCACGACTTTTCTCTGAGCGTATCGAGATAACGGACCTTTTGGTCTAATCCCAAAGCCTCCAAAGTCTGACGGGCACGTCTGAGCGTCGAACAGTAGACGGCATCAAACCTCTCATCAAAAAGCTTTTGGGCAAGCTGGTCGGCCCGCTCACACCCTCTGTCAGAGAGTGCAATATCGATATGACCGTTATAACATCCCACATAGGTCTCTTCCACATCGCCGTGCCGGGCTAAAACAAGTCTCATCCCCACCCCTTTAGTATCAGCAGATGCAACAGTACCAGCTCCGTCACCTCGATCAAAAAACCGTACAGATCACCGGAAAAGCCTCCGAACTGCCTGCGCACGAAAAGATAGCTTCCCAACAGTACCGCAACTGCCGTCACACTCATGACTGCTGCCGTAAAAGGGTCCATGTATGCGGCAAAACCCAAAGAGAAAAGTGCCGCGAAAAGAAACTGCCACCCTTTGAGCTCTTTTTTGGCCAACGCCCCCATACCATCGGGACGTATATAATGAAACAGAAAAATCGCCGCCACGGCATTGAGCCGTGAAAAGATCAATACAAGGGGCAAAAGCCATACTGCCTGAAGATGCCACAAAGCGGCCGCCTTGAGTATCAGAAAAAGTGCGGTGAAGATCGCACCCATCGCACCGATATGGGGATCTTTTAAGACCGCTTCCCTCCGCTCTTTGGAGACAAAAAGCGCATCAAAGGTATCGGCCAGACCGTCCAGGTGCAAAGCTCCTGTCAGCACAACCCACAATCCCAAGAGAAGGATCATCACCTGGGTATGGGGTAGATAAGGGTCTGCAATAAGAGCCGCCAGATAAAGCAGGCCCCCCAACAGCGCCCCTACAAGGGGATAGAACATCACGGCATAGCCGTTGATCCCCTCAAAAAAACGGTGTACCCTGAAAAAAGGCAGTGTCGTCAGCATCGAAAACGCTAATGCCAATCCCCTTAATGCTTTCACTATTTGATCCTGGTCGCAATGCCCGCGATACAGTGATAGACCTCATCTGCCCTGGCCGCTATCTTCTGGGCCACGATACCCGAGAGATCTACAAAGCTGCGGCTTAACGCATCACCGGCGATCACACCCGAACCGACATCGTTTTGGACGATCACCAGATTGCATTGAGCTTCCAAAAGACGATCTACCGCCTCCAGGATCGTCTCATCTTCATAGCCGTAGTAGTACATATTGTTGATCCACATCGTCATACACTCGATAAGTACCGTACCCTTTTGCGCCTGTACCGCTTCGGCGATAAACTTGGGCTCTTCGATCACCTCAAAGACTCCCATGCGCTGCTTTTTATGATGCTCTATACGCTCTTGCATCTCATCATCTACCGGTTCGGAGGTTGCCAGATAGACGGGATGGTCACTCAGCTGCATCGCCCTGGCCTCGGCTGCACGGGACTTGCCGCTTTTGACACCCCCGATATATAAAGCTATCATCCCAAAAAGGCCTCGACCTGCTTGGTGATCGCCTCTTTGGAGATCCCGTGTCCCATCATATAAGCCAGTGCCGCTCCGGCACCAACCCCCTCTTTGGCTTCACCCTCATCATAAAGTCTGAGTGCCGGGTGGGAACTGAGCTCAAACGTGAAGTCGCTGTAAAAGGCTTCGATAGGAAAACTAAGCATCGACAGAAGCTTTTCGATATCGGAGTTGCTGTCCTTGGCCACCCACTGTGTCGTACACAGATAAAGCTGCGACGCATCGACCCCAAGGCCGTCCGCTTCGGCCAGGCGGTCCATAACCAGCAGTGCTGCCGCCATCTGGGTACCGCCTGCCAAAACGAGCGGGAAGCGTCTGGACGCCTCCAAAGCAAAACCGGCCGTGAAGATGAGCATACTGTCACCGGCACTGCCGACCTTCTC
This sequence comes from Sulfurimonadaceae bacterium, assembly GCA_041562295.1. GTDB lineage: Bacteria > Campylobacterota > Campylobacteria > Campylobacterales > Sulfurimonadaceae > JBFEYF01. Next base: position 9,924 of record JBFEYF010000042.1, on the reverse strand, counting down.
AAAAGGAGTTTTATAGATCTCGGTCAAAGCTACGGCGCGGTCTACGACCGTCTTTTTCAGATCTGTCGGTGCCGACTTGAACGAAGAGGAGAACGCACCGTCCACATCATAGCCCAGGGCCTTCACTGCCGCATAGGCTGTCGTCGTTCCCGACGGGGTGCTCTCTCCCAGGATCACGACCTCGCCCTTGGGACGGTAACTTTTCCCGTAGGCTCTGCCCTTTTCAAAAAGGAGCTTCGCATCGATACCGGCCCCTTCATCGATACGCTCCGATACACTGATCGCAAAATCTTTGAGATCGCACGACTGGGGTTTAACCGCCATACCGATATCCAGGATCTTCAACTGGGAAAATGGTGCCAGCATCTGGGCAGCCCGCGTGATCAGTCCGGGAGTGGGCACCCCTTTGGGCGTCTCGGCGATCTCGCCCAGTGAAAAGACGGCACCGCTGGAGATAAACTCTGCATCAAGCGTCGGTGTCAGATGGATCATCCCGGGAATTCCCGCCTGCGTGATCCCTTCGATCTCACAGGTACGGGTCACGGAACCCGCCATCAAAAAATCTGCACTTTTGCCCGCAAACGGTGCATTTAAATCAAAAACTTTCATCTATATCCTTAATAGTAGTAATAGTAACATAATAAAAAGTATCATGGTATCGATACGATTGCGCATTCCGAGCGCTTTATAAACATCCTCTTGGACCACGGTTTGACTCCCCTGCCCGAACCAGGGCTTCGTGTGACGTTTTCCGAAATAGAAGACCGGTCCGCCCAGGCGCACGCCCAGATAAAGGGCCATCGCCGTAATAGGCTGCCCCGCATTGGGACTGGCATGGCCGTTGCCCCAGAAGCGGTAGCCGTTTTTACTAAAGAGTACGATCATAACCGCCGTCATCCTTGAGGGGATAAAGTTCAGCAGATCATCCAGACGGGCCGAAGCCTTGCCGAACTTCTCGTAACGGCCGTTTCGATACCCCACCATCGAGTCCAGGGTATTGACCGCTTTATACAAAACGATCCCGGGCAGACCGAAAAGCAGCAGGTAAAAAAGCGGTGCCACGACCCCGTCACTGAGGTTTTCGGCATAGGTCTCGATCGCCGCGCGGCAGATATCCTCTTCATCCATCTCTTTAGTATCCCGGCTGACAAGCATTCCTATCGCCTCTTTGGGATCATCAGCTTCCAAGACACCCCTGACACTCTCATAGAGCATCCTGTGCGCCAAAAACATCGAAGCGATGACCGAGGTCGCTACGATCTCCAGCCAAAGCGGCATAAAAGAGAGCAGCAAAACCGTACCCCAGGCCAATGCGGTAAAAACCGCTGCCGTTGAGAGTGTCACCCACATGCCCCTAACAACCGAGTCTTTGTAAAAGTAGCGCTCAAAGAGTTTGATGTAATCCCCGATGATGATCACCGGATGGCGTATCAGACCAAACTCCCCGAAGATACGGTCGATCAGATACGCCGCCATGGCGATAAGGATGCTACTCACTCAAAGCCTCCTTCAGATAGGTCCAATCCAGATGACTTTGGATATGCCGGGCAAAAGCTTCGATCTCTTCCGATTTGTATCTTTTGAAATCGTACCCCCGGTATGTCGGATCGATCCGGCCAAAAAGCTTTTGCCGTATCGCATCACTCTCAAAAAGTCCGTGGACGAAAGTGCCGTAAAAATGCTTCTTTTGCGTAGAGAGCTTCTTGCTGTGACCGTTATGGATCTCATAGCCTGAAACCTTCTCTCCGAAAAGTTCATAGACCCCTTTGGTAACAACTTTTTCACCCTCAAAAAGGATACTGCCCTCAACGATACCAAGCCCCGCCTCTTTGCTTCCTTTGTGGTCTTCGATGCCCTCGGGATCTTCGATCGCCTCAAAAGCCATCTGGTAACCGCCGCAGATCGCCACGATACTCTTCTTAAAGCCTAAGACCTCGTCAAAGAGCCCCTCGCTTTTCATCCACTGCAGATCAGAGATCGTGCGTTTGCTGCCCGGAAGCACGACCATATCATATCCCTGCAGCCGAGCCGAGCCGCGGATAAACTCCACATAGACCTCTTTGTCGGCTATGAGCGGTTCAAAATCGGTGAAATTGCTCATGTGGGGATAGGCGATCACGGCTACCCTGATCTTAGGCGCTTTTTTTGCCTGGCTGTAGTTAAGCAGCGATTGGCTATCCTCAAACCCCAGGTTAAAGCTGCGGTAGGGTACGACACCCAGGACTTTCAGTCCGAAACGCTTCTCGATGATCCTTCTTCCCTCATCAAACAGCGACATATCCCCGCGGAACTTGTTGATAACGACCCCGATGACATTTTTTTGAAGCTCTTGGGGCAGCAGGTTATAGACACCCCAGACGGAAGCAAAGACGCCCCCTTTTTCTATATCCGCCACCAAAACGATCTTGGTCCTGAAAGTCTGGGCGACATAGATATTGGAGAGGTCTTTATCCATAAGGTTAAGTTCGACGGGACTGCCGGCCCCTTCGGCCACAACCAGTTCAAACTCCTCTTTGAGGCGTTCAAAAGCCGATTTGACGACGGGCTTCAATCTGTCCAGATCGGCATAGTACTCCCTGACATCCTGCTCCTTGATCGCCGCTCCGTTGACGATCAGAGTTGCCTTACTCTCTCTGCCCGATTTAAGCAGGACCGGGTTAAAGTCGCTTCGTGTCTCCAGTCCTATAGCTTCGGCGGCAAAGTGCTGCGGCTCTGCGATCTCCCCGCCCCGGTCACACACCCTGGCATTGTTGGAGACGTTTTGCGCCTTAAAGGGGGCGACGCGTATCCCCTCTTTATGCAGAAGGTAGGTTAGGGCAAACGCCAGGGTCGACTTACCGGCATCGGAGCTCGTCCCGAAGATACTAAGCGAGTGCATCCAACGCCTTTTTCAGTTTTTTGAGTGCTTTTTTGCCTTTGACGGCAAACCGCAGGTGGTCATCCCCTAAAAAGTCGAAGTTCGAACACTCCCGGACCAAAATCTTATGCTCCAGAAGTTTTTCCTGTAGATACGCCGCTTTGCCCTTAGTACGAACCAGAATAAAATTGGCCGAACTTTTATAAATTTTTGTAAAAAACGGCGACTTTTTGAGCATTTTTCGCAACTTTTCATACGATTTAGCATTTTTTTCGCGGCTTTTATCATCATGGGTACTATCAAAAAGAGCTTGCATCATATAGGTGCTATCCAATGAGGATATATTCCAGGCGGGAAGTTCTATGCGGGCGATACTCTCAGGATGCGCAAAGATCGCCCCGACCCGAACACCGGCACAGGCATAATATTTGGTCAACGACTGGATGATATAGAGCTTTTTATAGCTTTTAAGCATCTTTTTGACACTTTTGCCATCACTAAAGGCCAAAAAGGACTCATCGATGATGATCGTACAAGATTTGTCCATCCACGTTTTGAGCAGCGGTTTCATATCATACAGTTGCCCGTCAGGCGTCGAGGGATTGACGAAGACGACCGTGCTTTTTGAAGGTACATCAGCAAATGCCTCGAAGCGGTTGACCAAGACCACACTCTGGGCATAGCGTCGGGCCGCTTTTTTATACTCCCCATAGATGGGCGCATAAAGCAGACAGGTTTGGGGTTTGAGATGTTCAAACAGGGTCATGATCGCGCTGCTGGCACCGTTACAAAGCGCTATCTGGTTGGTAAAAAGTCCGTAAACCGACCCTATAGTCTGTTTGAGCTCTTTATAGTCGGTATCGGCATAAGGTACCACCGTTTTTTTAGTCAGCTTCAGCTCAACCCTGGGACGGCAGATATTGATGTTTGAGGAGAAGTCTATGATCTCTTTAGGGTCACAGCCGCATACTTTGGCTGCCGCTTCGACATTGCCGCCGTGTCCGCTTCGTAGCGCTTCACTCATATTCTGCCCCTTTGTAGCGATGCATGGCGTTTTAGCATCGGTCGGTGATCCAGTCGGCTTTGCGGCTCCTGGATACGGCGTTCATACCGCTGCATCGCATAAAAAAGCGCAGCCATGCGCATCTGCTGTAACAGTCTATCCCATGATAACTTCATCGGGGCACAACGGTTATAACTGTTTAAAAAAAGTCTTACCCTTCCCCGGTTGCCCTGCGGCCGTTTTAACGTCCAGCTCAGTGCCGTCACCCCGGCATCAAAAGCGAAACTGCCGTTACCCGCTTCGATAAAATCAAAGACGCCGGCACTGCCGCCTGAAATTTTGGCATTGTCAGGAAAGAGGTCTCCGTGGATGATACCGTCGCAACAGTACTCGAAAGCTTTAAGCCCCTTTAATCTCAGGGCAAGAACCTTATCACTTCGTCTTACTCTTTTATACTTACGTTCTACAACTTTTTTGGAAAAAGGGGTATGAGATGTTTGCCTTCTTTTGGTTGCACGGTGCATCCTTCCCAAAAAGCGTCCGACAGCTTTGAGGTGAACATAGGAGGCATTCCCTTGTTCCCCTTCCAAAAAACTCATCAGATGCCAGGATCCGCTGCTTTGCAGATAGCGCGGTACACAAAGGCCCGCGTCATTGAGCCGCTTCAACAAGGTACGTTCGGCAGCTATGGAGACTTCACAAGCCTTTTCATACTTTTTGAGTATCACTTTTTCCAAGCCGTTTTTAACGATATAGGTCGTATCGACAACACCGTCCTCTGTCGGTATCAACGCGACACTTTTAAGATGCGGAAAGTATGCGCTTACTTCATCCGGTGTTATCGACTCTTTGATACCCAAAAACTGCCTTTAAAAACGTGCGCTCAAGCCCGCTTTGACGTTGCGTCCGGCCGTCGCATAACCGTCCACGACCTGATAATATCTGTCCGTGATATTGTTAACCTGTACAAAGTAATTATACTTTTTGCTCTCATAGTTTAGCGTCATATCCAATAGCCCATATTTACCGGTCTGGGCACCCTGCTCATCGTTACTTTCGTAGCGGCTTCCGATATACTGGAACTTCGACACCAGCGAAAAGCTCTGCGTCAGATAGTTGGTCGCATTGAGTGTCACCTGATGTTGGGGACGGCGTCTGAGGAGCTCCCCGCTGCTGTTTCGCGGATCCAAATAGGTGTAATCAGCTTTGACTCTGAACTGCTTTGAGAAGCGATGCTTCAGACTCACTTCCGCACCTTTTAAGCGTGAGGTTCCCGCGATGTTTTGATACGTTCCGCTCCACTCGATCAGATTGTCGATCTCATTATAAAAAAACGAAACTTCAAGATCATCACTTCCGACAGCGATCTCGCCGCCTTTGGTCTCTTCGGGCAGCAGTGCGATGTTTCCATAGCTTGAATCATAAAGCTGATAGAGTGTCGGGACACTGTAAGCCGTTCCGTAATTCACAGCGAGGTACTTTTGGCCGAAGAACTTCTTGATCCCCACTTTTCCCGTCACCTCGTCACCGTAGTTATCATAGCTGTCCGATCGTAACGATTCGCTAAGAATTAAAGAACCGATCTTATTATAGTTGGAGACAAACAGGGCATTGCTCTTATAGCTTTGGTCCAGTACGGCACCGTTGGAAAGCTTCTGGCTATGCTCCTGGAAATTCCAGCCAAACTGTACAAAATCTTTTTTCCCGTACGCCATACGGTCTTTGAGTCGGTACTCTGTGCTGTTTCCCGTGAAACTGTCGTCCCTGTTAAAGTCTGAGAGGTTGTAACTGGCTTCCACCTGATGCACCTTGCCGCGATGCTGATACCCTATACTGTTATAGCGGTTGTCGATATTGCTAAAGTAGTTTGAAGAGCCTGCACCCCAGCAATCTTCAACATTTTGGGCATCTTTGCCTGCCCCACAGTCATACTCTGTATAGGCTTTGATATATTTGGAAGTTGCGTAGAGTCGGTCTTCGGATGTGACGTTATACCCCAAAGAGAGTGTATAGCTTTGGTTTTCATACGCATCTCGCTCGTAACCGAGCTCATCTCCGCGCTTGCCGTAATCTGCTGTCCCCTGCTTAGGCTCAGCTGCGGAGAACCCTTCACTGGTCAGACTACTGGCGGCAAGATTAAACTCATACTTTTCACCCCTGCGGCTCACTTTCGCAACAGCCTCCTGCGTATTGTACGATCCGATAGAGGCTTTGAAAAAGGTACGCGTCCCCCTCTTCGCTTTTTTGGTGATGATATTGATCACACCGGCCGAAGCATCGGCACCCCAGACGCCCGACTGGGCACCCTTGATGATCTCGATACGTTCGATATCAGCCAGAACGATGTGCTGAAACTGTGCACCGCTTAATCCGGTGATATCGTTGTAGCGGATTCCGTCGATCAAAACCAAAATACGTTTGGAGTCAAACCCGCGTAGAAACAGCGATGTAGATTTACCCAAACCGCCGTTGCTGGTAAAGGGGATATTGCCAAACTGGCTGAGTGCCTCGGTCAGTGTCGTCACCTGTGCCTCTTCGATCATATCCGAAGTGATCACATCGATCGATTCGGTAGCATCTTTTACCGACTGTTGTGTGTTGTTGGCAGCAGTCACCTGCACCTCTTCCAAAACAATATCCTGGGCACCCAGTGCCGTTAGCAGTGTCATCAGTGTCGTAATTTTTTTCATTCTTTTTCCTAAGTTGATTCTGTTTTTTATGAAGTCGGAAAAAGTGCCGGCGGAGCGATCCCGCTTTTGGTCTTGCGGCAGCGGCACAGCGGCGCCTGATGCAAAAAAGCGAGATAGAGCGCATTTTTGGAGCGGTTTTTATAAAAACAGTTGCAGTGGCAGGGCCGGGACTCCGGCTCCTTTGTAATCGTCTCTGCCGATAAAAGCTCATCCGGGGGAGAAGTATCGATCTCTTCAGAGTCAAACATCTTGCTATGCTCAAGCGTCGACTCAAAAGTCTGTCGGGCGTTGAGCGTGCGCTCAGAACTGTAGGCTTGAATCGCGGCTAAGGTAAAGTAGTTACGGCCAAAACCCCTGATACGCACGGCATCCTCCCAAATATTTTCGGCATTTAATCATCTTTTACCGTTTTTGTCAACTTCACACGCCTGCATCACCTCAAACCACTCTAAGCTAAAGTGCTTTTGGACATAGTTCCTGTGGTGGGGGACGCTACATTTCGAGCAGTCCTGATGGATCTTCTCACCGTAGATACCGGCACGCCCCTCTTTGGAGTCGATGCTGCAGAAGCTGTATCGGATTTTACCCTCTATTTTATCCACACCTTCGTCACTGAAACGGAAGTTGGGACAGGCGCAGAGGTAGCAGTTTAGCTTTTCCATCTCGTGGCATTTTCTGCCTTCGGCGTAAAGCGGGCAGAAGCCGGGTTCGTTTTTGACCATCGACTCAAAATCGAAATAGTCGATGATCTGCTCGGTATCAAACCCTTGTTGCAGCAGTTTTTCTACGATTTTTTTGTGCTTGGCTGCGTGTGCTGTAAACCACTCACCGTAACTCATTTAACGAGGTTGGCCCAGTTGACGAAATCCCCGTTGAAGTTAAAGACAGCAGGAGTACCGCGAACTCCCAAAGAGTCGCCCACAAGGCTGTTGGCATCCAGTTTTTTATTGAACTTTTCTACCATCTTTTTATCATATCTGGCACCCTGATAGGTCTTGCTCCCCTCTGCAATAGCGATAAGCGCTTTAGCCTTTTGGGCATGGCTTTTTTGTCCCAGGACATAGTAGCTCATACGTGCAGCCTGGGCATGGTGCCCCAGCGGGTAGAGGTAGACATAAAACTTATATTTGGATTTGATACTTTCCCACCGTTTTTGGAACTTCTGGCAGTAAAAGCACTCGGGATCGGTAACGACGATATACTCTTTTTTCCCCGTTCCGTAGACGATATCGGCGTTCTTTTTAAGAGCCGCTACATCCAAAGGCATCTTGAGAAGCTGTTGGGAGTCGATCTCTACACCGTTACCTACGATCATCACTTTTTTATCTTTGGTGATAAAGCCGTCAAAGAGGCGCTTTCCCTGGGGTGTCATCGAAGAGAACTGGATCTGATAGACTGAGCCCTGATCATACACACGTTCGAGTGTTACCGACGGGTCCTGAAAGACTTTCAGCTTTAAAAAGGGTTTGACCGAGACCTCTTTAGCTGACGCTATCGAGGCGGTCATAAGTAAAAAAAGAAAGAATTTTTTCATAACTGCTCCTGTATAGCAGTATGATAGCAAAAAAAGACTTTTTTCTCTTATTTAGCCGGTTGGCACGCAGAGATTCCTACAAACGGCAGCTCTTTGTATCCTTTACTCCCGGGAGCTTTGGCGTGCAACAAAAACTCGTACATACCTTCGATATAGTTCAGGGTCGTTTTATAATCTACTCCCGGTTGAACATCTAAAATCGTTGACTCTGTAATGACACTGCTACCGCCTTTTCCTAAAAACTTACCCAAAAAAGTTGTATTTTTTGTCAACTGATAAACCAAATAGACTCTTTTGTTTTCGGGCAGGGATACTTTTGTCTCCTCTTTTTCAAGAAAAACGATCCCCTCTCTATCTATCTGACACTCTTTATTGACCGAATAGATAGCAATTTGACCGTAGCGGTTTTTCGTTGCCGTGTTTTCGATTTTGGTATGAACGGTAAAATTTTTCTTCCCTGCGTGTTTATACGCTTTTGAAGCACATCCACTCATGAACATTGCGGCCATCAAAGCCGTTACTAAAACTACATGTTTCATCCATAACCGCCTAGTTTGTCAAATCAGGGCAGGCATTCGTCTTGCCCTTAGCCCAAAGCTGGATAGCATTGGTCATCTTATCAACATCATCTCTTAACCCTTTTGAAGGCTGATAAATATTCAACATCGTCTTCTGTTTTTTATGCGGTTCAGCATCTAGGACAAATACCCAGTAACCTTTCTTACCTAAACATGTATCTTTACTCAACATTGACTCACATATTTCGGAATCGTACATATGCATCTGAAGCTCAAGGCTTTTTTTATGGTTGATCAACGTCGGATTAAGTTCAACTGTTTTGACCTTTCTAAAAGTTCCCACATTATTACTCTCATAATAGGTTACTTCATAGGATTTATCCAGACATTTTTTAGTATTTCGTTCCAATGTTTTAATAACTTTTTTATAAGGCTGATCCACGACCACACTGATTTGATCGCCAAATGAGCTTTCAACGACTGACTTACGATACTCTTGAGAGTTTTTGGGTGCTTTCATCACACACCCGGAAAAAAAGAGACCCATAAAAAGTAGACCTAAAATATAACGCATACTAATCCTTTCTTAATCTGCCAGATCGGGACAGCTGTTACTTTTTCCCGTGACCCAATTTTTAACTGCATTAGCAATTTTTAGGACGTCTTGAGAGCCCATCTTATACATATCGATTCTGGATTTCCCTTTAGCTTCAGGAGTAGCATCAACTACCAAGGCGTACATCCCTTTTTCCGGTAATTTATTATCATAAAGCTGACGCATACTTGCAGAGTTGATTTGTAGATATAACTCTGTACTTCCTTTGGAAGGGATCACTGTAGGGTTATAATTTACCTGAAAGGAAACCTCTCCATAGCCTCGTTGTTCTTTGGAGACTACAGCAACCTGAAGACATTTGGGAGTATTTTTTTCTATAACATCTGTCACTTTTTTAAAAGACTGATCGACTACAAAACTATCTTTGACGCCCGCTTTTATAAACTCGTTACGAAATTCATCGGCAGTTTGTGGTGCCGGTGGGACAAAACAACCCGTCATCATTACCATTAAAATCAAAAGACTCATGATATAACGCATTATGAACTCTCCTTTTTTTTGAAGCCGTCATAGTAACGAAAAATTGTGTCAAATGTTAGTCAGCGTTATATTTAATGTAAAACTATACTGGGTAAAAATCCTCTTTGGATATCTGTTGGATAATGGAAGGGTTCACTTTGAAGTGCATCCAGTGAAGCTCTATTGGACTTGGGGAAGTGTGCCTGGATAGAGTTCTTCATAACTCCTATGTTTTCAACCCTTTCCC
>JBFEYF010000041.1:0-12403 GCA_041562295.1 Sulfurimonadaceae bacterium | reverse complement strand
AGTTCACCATAGATCAGGCCTTTTTGCAGGCGATCGCACTGGGGGAAGAGACCTCGGAGCTGCCGCAGATGCTGGAAAATCTTTCGGAACTCTATAATGAAGAGAACAAAGATATGACCGATACCTTCTTGTCTTTGATCGAGCCGGTGCTCATTCTGGTTGTGGGACTGATCATGGGTGTGATTGTCTCGGCGATGCTGCTTCCGATCTTTTCACTCAACCTGGGAACCTAAATGCTCAAGCGTTATCTGGGGATCGACTTGGGCGGCTGTATGAGCGGGACAAGCGCTTACTGCCTGATCGAAGGGGACGGGAAAAGTTTTACGATTCTCGATTTGGTCAAAGAGCCCAAGCATAAGTCGCATCAGGCCTGCCGTGACTTTATCAAAGAGCATCTCCTTGTAAGCGGCGCTGTACGTATCGGTATCGATGCTCCGTTGACTCTTCCGCGCAAACTGTATGATCCCGCTTTTAAACCCCGACCCCGAGACGCCGGCGGAGAGATCGATAATCCCTACCTTTACCGCTATTGCGACTATTATCTTTTTAAAACGTTCGGGCTGCGGCCTATGCCGCCGGCCGGGGACCGTATAGGACGTCTGACCGCCCGTATGATAGAACTGCTGCAAGATGATGCGTTGAGCAATATCAAAGAGCGCATTATCGAGATCTATCCCAAGCAGATCGCATTAGAATTGGGCCTGCAGGCGTATAAGAAAAATCCACAGTCGGTACTGGAACGTTTGGGGTGTGAAGCTGCAGATCTGGACGAACACCAGATCGATGCCCTGCTTGCCGCTTATGCCACGATGATGATCGATCACGGCCATACTGTTGACGTGCAAGACCGCGATGAAGGGTGGTGCTACCCGTTAAGGCTTAAAAACAACGAGGGTTTGTAGGAGGGTGGCGTGAAGCAGAAGTCATGGCCTTTTTGTTACCGGGTTTGTGTATAATGGACGTTAGATAAAGATGAAGAGAGTCCTATGAAATCACTGTTGGCGGTCAAAGGCTTTGTCGCTTTTGTATTGATCTTGTTTCTCAATGCTACGACGGACCTGGCCCATAAGATCACGATCCAAAATGTCCTGCTGAAAAGCTTTGATGATCAGACGCTGGTCATTCTAAGTGCGGTGGTCAATGCCTTGATCCTGCTGCCGTTTATCCTGCTTTTTACCCCGGCAGGCTTTTTGAGTGACAAGTTTTCCAAGACCCAGGTGATACGTTACTCGGCACTGCTTTCTATCTTTTTGGCTTTTTTGATCACGCTCTGTTATTACCAGGGGTGGTTTGTCGCCGCTTTTGTGATGACCTTTTTGCTGGCGCTTCAAAGTGCCATCTACTCTCCGGCCAAGTACGGTGCGATCAAAGAGCTTGTGGGGACCGAAAATCTGGGGCCGGCGAACGGCGTCGTGCAGGCGGTGACCATTGTTGCTCTGTTGATGTCCTCCATCCTTTTTTCCATCGTCTTTGAAGCTTTCTACACCCCGTCACAGGATCCCGATACGATTGTCCGGATGATTGCGCCTATCGGATGGATCCTTGTGGCACTTACGACAACCGAAACACTGTTGGCTTTTTATGCCCTGCCTCTTTTGGAGCGCGCCAAGCCGGATGAGAGGTTTTTGGTTAAAAAGTATCTTCGTTACGGCTATCTTTGGGACAATATCAAACGGCTCTTTGCGGATGAGAACATCTGGCTGAGTATCCTGGGCCTAAGCCTTTTTTGGGGTGTGGGTCAGATCGTCATCGCAACCTTTCCGGCACACTATAAGCTGATGACGGGTGACAATGATGCCGTCATTATCCAGGGGATACTGGCCGTCAGTGCGATCGGGATCGTTTTGGGATCACTGGTCGCCGGAAGACTTTCTTATCACCATATCGAACTGGGTATCGTACCGGTGGGGGCTTTGGGGCTGGGGGGCTCTTTGATGATGTTTGCCTACTCCCAGGAAGTATCCTATATGATGACGGCCAGTATGCTGTTCGGATTTTTCGGCGGACTCTTTATCGTGCCGCTTAATGCACTGATACAGTTTTTTGCCCATGATGATGAGATGGGTACGATTATGGCGGGAAACAACTTTATTCAAAATGTCGTCATGATAGCGCTTTTGATACTCTCCATTGTCATCGTCAGTGTCGGTTACTCCAGTTTTGACATGTTTGTCATCAGTGCCGCGCTGACCTTTATTGCGGCGGTATACGGGGTTCTCAAACTGCCGCATCTGTTTATCCGGATCCTGATCATCCCTATGATCCGATCCCGCTATTCGCTTCGTGTCGAAGGGATCGAAAACCTTCCCCAAAGCGGCGGGGTGTTGCTATTGGGCAACCATATCAGCTGGATCGACTGGCTGGTACTGCAGATCGCCAGTCCAAGGGCTGTGAAGTTTGTGATGGAACGCAGTATCTATAAAAAGTGGTATGTCAACTGGCTGATACGCCACTTCAAGATCATACCGATTTCCGAAAAGGCGAGCAAAGAGGCGTTCGGGCTGATACGCGAACGCCTTGATAACGGCGAAGTGGTAGCGCTTTTCCCCGAAGGGATCATCAGTTATGACGGAGAGATCAACCGTTTTAAAAAGGGGTTTGAGCTCGCCTCCAAGGGGAGTGAACATCTTATTTTGCCCTTTTATATCGGAGGACTCTGGGGATCACGTTTTTCACGTTCCAAAGAGCGTCTGAAAGAGACGCTGCCAAAAAGCAGCAAGCGTCATATCAGTGTCGCTTTCGGGCAGCCGATGCCGGCTTCAAGCAGTGCGGAAGATGTGGAAAAAGCAGTAAAAAAATTGGCAGAAAAGCTCTAAAAGGCAATTAAATGGGCAATACAAACCCTTTTTTAGCTCTTTTAGGCTATAATCGCGATAATTTGTAAACTATGTATAAAGATTAAAGGACTATTTTTGGAAGAAGTAGCCATAGCGTTAAAAAAAGATGATCAGATCATCGACCTTCAAACTGCCCACGAACTGGGCATCAAAGAGGGTGAGACGATCTATCTGGATAACTCGCAGGATGCACTGGAAGTGCTGCGTCACTCTACAGCCCACCTGATGGCCCAGGCGATCAAAAAACTCTATCCCGAAGCGAAGTTTTTTGTCGGTCCTGTGGTCAAAGAGGGGTTTTACTACGATTTTAAAGTGGAATCAGAGATCGGTGAGGGGGATCTAAAACGCATCGAAAAAGAGATGCTGAACCTTGCCAAGAAAAAGACCGAGATCACCAAGTATGAGATCAGCATGGATGAGGCTAAAGCGAAGTTTGCCCATGATGAGCTGAAGCAGGCGGTCATGACACGCATCCCGAGTGAACGTGTTTCGATCTATGCGCAGGGAGATTTTGAAGATCTCTGCCGCGGACCGCATGTTCCCAACACCAAACTGATCCGTCACTTCAAACTGACCAAGATCGCAGGTGCCTATCTGGGCGGCGACAGTAAAAATGAGATGCTTACCCGTATCTACGGTATCGCATTTGCGGACAAAGAGTCGCTTAAAGCGCATCTGGATATGCTGGCCGAAGCGGAAAAGCGTGACCACCGAAAAATCGGTAACGAGATGAAGCTCTTCACCTTCCGTGAAGAGGTGGGTGCGGGATTCCCGATCTGGCTTCCTGCGGGTGCGAGACTGCGTGCACGTTTGGAGTCGATGCTCTTTAAAGCGCACAGAAAGCGCGGCTATGAGCCGGTGCGTGGTCCTGAGATGCTGCGTTCGGATCTGTGGCAGGTATCGGGGCACTACCAAAACTACGGCGAGAATATGTACTTTACGAACATCGACGAAATCGAGTTCGGTGTCAAGCCTATGAACTGTGTAGGCCATATCAAGGTGTACGAAGACTCTTTACACTCCTACCGTGACCTGCCGCTTAAATATTTCGAATACGGTGTCGTACACCGCCATGAGATGACGGGAGCGCTTCACGGGCTTTTCCGTGTACGTGAATTTACACAGGATGATGCCCACATCTTCTGTACGGTGGATCAGATCGAAGAGCAGATCATCGAGGTTGTCGATTTTGTTGACAAGATCATGCAGACGTTCGGATTTGAGTATGAGATGATGATCTCGACCAAGCCGGATAAGGCTGTGGGCGATGATACGACCTGGGAAATTTCGACCAACGCACTCAAAGCGGCGATGGAAAAACATAACCTTCCTTACCAGATCGATGAGGGCGGCGGGGCGTTTTACGGACCGAAGATCGATATCAAGATCACCGATGCCATCGGGCGTCAGTGGCAGTGCGGTACCGTGCAGCTTGACTTCAATCTGCCACAGCGTTTTGAACTGGAGTATAACGGGGATGATAACGACAAAATCCAGCCTGTAATGATCCATAGAGCCATTTTAGGTTCGTTTGAGCGTTTTGTTGGTATATTAACAGAACACTACGCGGGTGAGTTCCCAATGTTCGTGGCTCCGACCCAGGTAGCGATTGTTCCGATTGCGGAAACGCACAACGATTACGCCAAAGAGATCTCAGATCTGCTTTTAGATATTGATGCAGACAGCGAGATCTACTCTAAGAACGAATCGTTGAACAAGCGTGTCCGTACAGCGGAAAAAGCGAAGGTGCCGATGCTCATCATCCTGGGTGACGAAGAGGCGAAGATGCGTACCGTGTCGGTACGTGACAGACGTTCACGTGAGCAGTACACGCTGCCGCTGGATGAATTTATTTCCATGATAAAGGCAAAAATGAATGAGGTTCAATTTTGAGTAACAAAAAAAAGCAGGACAAGACTCTCCTAAACGAGGACATACAATTTAGTGAAGTACGTTGTAGTAGTGATGATGGTACCCAGCACGGGATCATCTCAAGTAAAGAAGCATTAGCTTTAGCTCAGGAAGAGGGTCTTGACCTGGTACTCATAGCAGAAAATGCTAAGCCGCCGGTCGTAAAGATCATGGACTATGGAAAGTTCAAATACCAGCAAGAGAAGAAGCTAAAAGAGCAGCGTAAAAACCAGGTGAAGATCGATGTCAAAGAGATCAAGCTTTCGGTAAAGATCGCTGAGAACGATATCAACTATAAAGTAAAACATGCCCGCGAGTTTTTAGAAGCGGGTAAGCATGTCAAATTCCGTGTTTTCCTTCGCGGTCGCGAGATGGCACACCCTGAAGCTGCCAAAGAGGTTCTTATGAAAGTATGGCCGATGGTAGAAGATATCGGTGTTATGGATAAAGAACCGAAATTTGAAGGGCGCTACTACAATATGCTGGTTCTACCACAGGGAAGCGCCAAGTAAGTACCTCTTCCTCTACCCTTCACGGGTAGATTTATCGCTCTTCTAAAACGCTCTCATCTGTCGAAGAGACAGCAACTTCGGCATTACTATCTTTCATATACTCTGTAGAGACACTCTTGTTTGTATCAAGTTCCGTGACAGAGATGACCCATTTTCCTTCAGCACGCCCGCCGAAATAGCGGTAATCAAAGACCGAGATATGTCCTGCAGGCACGGTGATGGTCTTAACGCGGTTGTCTGCGGGGTTGTCCGGTGAAACCCATTGAAAACTGACTTGACGGCTTTTGTCCTGACTCATCTCCATATATTTACAACGGATCTTTTTGATACCTTCTTGAACGGTCTCGCAGCTCACCTCGGCTGCTGTCACTAAAGAGAAAGAGAGAAACGCAAAAGCTAGTAGAGGTTTTTTCATCGGAAAATCCTTGCCCGCAGGCAAAAAATGGTAAAGCTGTAAAAATTATAATACAGCTTTTTTACGAGAAGTTAAGGATTTTGGATTAGTTTGAGCCCAGAAGTCCCATACCCTGCATCATAATCTCGATGCGGCTGAGTGCCTGGGAACGGTGGGAAAGTTTTGATTTGATAGCATCTGAGAGCTCGCCCAGGGTCTGGTCATACCCTTGGGGGATAAAGATCGGATCGTAACCGAATCCGCCGTCACCCTGAGGGTGGTCGATCACCTTGCCGTACATCCATCCGTGTACCACTTCGGTACCGTATTTTGAGGTAAGAGAAATGGCGGCAGTATAAAAAGCGGGGGATTCGGTGACCCCTTTGGCTTTCAGGCCGTCGATAACCTTGTTGAGATTATCTTTATCGGTAGCCTTTTCACCGGCATACCTTGCAGAGTAGATACCGGGTGCATAATCAAGCGCAGCAACGCTGATACCGCTGTCATCAGCTAAAACAAGGGCATCTTCATCTTTTAAGGCTTTATAGACCGCTTCGGATTTTATAATGGCATTGGCTTTAAAGGTATCGCCGTCTTCGATGATCTCAAAAGGGGGGATCACTTCGGAGTAGGGGATCACTTCCAGGTGGGAGAAAAGTGCCTGAATTTCGCGAACTTTACCCTTATTTGAAGTGGCCAGATATAATTTCATTTCTATGCCCTTTTTTAATGCAATCGTACTATAATAAACCAATTTTTTACAAGGGTTTTCAATGTTTAAAAAAGTTTTTCCGCTCAGCTCTATCATCGGTATGCGATTTTTGAGTCTTTTTTTGGTCCTGCCTGTCATATCGGCTTATGCTTTGACCCTGCAGGGCGCAACAGACTTGCTTGTCGGTATTGTCGTAGGGGGCTATGCCTTGACACAGGCTATCTTTCAGGTACCGTTTGGGGTACTCAGTGACAAGATAGGACGGAAGATTACGATCCTTTTTGGACTCTCTATCGCGATTACGGGATCGATTATCTGTGCGACGAGCGATGATATCGTTATGTTGATGGTCGGCCGTTTTTTACAGGGTGCCGGGGCTGTCGGTTCGGTAATCACGGCGATGATCGGGGACCTTGTCGAGGAAGAGGTGCGTGCCAAGGCGATGGCGATCATGGGAGCTACGATCGGGATGAGTTTTGCCCTTTCGATGATCCTGGGGCCTGTGATCGGCGGCGGCTTTGACAACGGTGTGGCGATTCTTTTTTGGATCACGGCAGGTTTGTCGCTTTTTTCTATCATTTTGCTCTTTACCAAAGTACCGACACCGCCGAAAATCGTTCACAGCTATGCCGAGACGATCAAGACGGTCCATATCTTTCAAGACGGTCAGCTTCTGAGCCTTTTTATGGCCAACTTCCTGCAAAAAGGTATGATGATCGCGGCTTTCGTTATGATTCCCAAGATCATGACGGCAGAGTTTGGCTGGAAGATGAGCGAGCTGTGGATGGTCTATGTCCCGGCGATCGTTTTAGGCCTTTTGATGATGGGGCCGGCAGCGGTATTTGGCGAAAAATATAATAAGCCCAAGCAGATCTTCCTGATCGCGATTGTCCTTTTCGGTACGTCGTTTGCCCTGATGGGATCGGCTAGCGGACTGGGGCTGTTTGTAACGGGTGTGATACTCTTTTTTATCGCTTTTAACCTGATGGAGCCGCTGCTTCAGTCGATGATCACGAAGTTTGCCAAGGTGCATCAAAAAGGTGCGGCATTGGGTATCGGTAATACTTTCGGCTATATCGGGAGCTTCTTGGGCGGCCTGGCAGCGGGATACTATCTGGCCGACCGCGAAAGCTTCGGCTACCTCTTGGGTGCTATTTCGGCTTTCTGGCTGCTATGGACCCTTTTTATGAAAAACCCGCAGCGTACCGGTCATCTTTTTGTCCCTTCCGAAGGTGTGGATCTTGAGAAAGTGATGGGTTTAGAGCATGAAGCGATGGTTGAGTGGTATATGAACGAGACCGAAGGTTTAGTCATCTTTAAGTACAAAAAAGAGATGATAGAACATGATGATTTTAAAGAGCATGTAGAGAAAAAGATCAAATCCTAAGGAGCCAGTGATGAAGATCGTATTCCTTGATACCCTGACATTCGGAGAGGATGCCGATCTTTCGGCTTTTGACGCATTAGGGGAGACGATCTACCATCCGGTTACCCATGAAGAGGAGACGCTCAAACGTATCATCGATGCCGAGGTTGTCGTGACCAATAAAGTGGTGATAACCGAAGCGATGATGCAAGAGGCGAAAAAGCTCAAGCTGATCTGTGTCGCGGCGACAGGGATGAACAATATCGACCTTGAAGCGGCCAAACGACAGAACATACCTGTAAAAAACGTAGCGGGTTACTCCACGCACTCCGTAGTTCAACACACCTTTACCATCCTCTTTTATCTGATCGGTCACAGCCGTTACTATGATGAGTATGTCAAAGAGAAGTTTTGGCAGACCAGTGATATCTTTACCCATATAGGCCGGCCTTTTTCTGAGGTAGCAGGCAAACGGTGGGGGATCATCGGAATGGGCCACATCGGGCAGGAAGTAGCCAAGGTGGCCCGGGCTTTCGGTGCCCAGATCATCTACTACTCCACTTCGGGAAAGAACAGGGATCAGGGTTACGAGAGCGTAGATCTGTCAACACTCTTATCCAGTTCGGATATCATAACGATCCATGCCCCTTTAAATGAACAGACGCAGAATTTGCTCCATTACGAGAATATGAAGCTGCTCAAAGAGCACGCCGTGGTGATCAATGTCGCCAGGGGCGGTATTATCAATGAGGCGGACCTGGCGCAAACTATAAAAGAGAAGCCGATATATGTCGGTGTCGATGTGGCAAGCAAAGAGCCTATCGAGGTAACCAATCCCCTTTTGGATGTACAAAGTGAGCGGCTTTATATCACTCCACATATCGCGTGGACATCGGTGGAAGCGCGTAAAACATTGCTGCAGGCGGTAGAAGAGCATATTAAAGCGTTTCAAAAAGGCCTGTGATGCATCTCATCGTCTATTTTAGCGATTATACCGGGGATGAGACGACCATAGCCAAGGATCTTGAACATATCAAGACGATGTCGCAAAGTAACAATAAAGAGGAAGGGATTACGGGAGTACTTTTTTATCAAAACGGAAACTTTATGCAGTTTCTCGAAGGTGAAGAGGCCGATATCCGAAAGAAGTTTGCAAAGATCTCCCAGGACAGCAGGCATACCAATATCCGGGTACTTTTTGATGAACCCATAGAGAAGCGTTACCTGAAAGATTCCCGTATGGATACTTTCAACCTCTCCAAAAACGAGACGATCGATTATGCAAAGCTTGAAAGGATCAAGTCGATCTACACGCATAACCTGCAGATCAAGTCCAACACACTGATTCAGGCCTTTAAGACCTTTTTGGAAGAGTCGACGCTCTTTTTATAAACTCAATAGAGCCGTTTGGGCAAAACCGTATAGACCAGAAGTATCACCGAAAGAAAGAGTGTCAGGTAGGCACCATACCCCAAAAAGTCTGTAAAAGGGAGTTTGGAGATAAGGTATCCGGCGCCCAGTGCCAAAAGAGGGATAGATCCCGTAATCAAAAGCAGTATTCTTGATTTCCAGATAAAGTTCATGACCAAGAAAAGCGGATAGTTGTAGATAAGATAAAGATACTCGACATTATCAGGCAGCTTGTATTTGCCCTGGGAGAAAAAGGCGACGGCTCTTTTAAGCTCATCCATATAAAGCGGCAGTTCATACCCTGATTTGGTGATAAAACCGTAGGATACCCACGGCAAAAAGAACCCCAAAAGTAAAAGCAACAGTATATAGTTACGTATACTGATGCGTTTGAATAAAGAGAAGATACGCCCGGTGAGTGTCAAAGAAGTTCCTGTCATCGAAAACCCTGTTTTAGAAAGTATGATATTATAGCTTCAAAGCCTCAAAAAAGACAAAGAGTATCATGATTCCCGCAAGACATATCATCAACGTCAAGCTCTTAATTTCTTAAACTGCTTGCCGAAGATGCGCAAGCCCAGCAGACCCAGTAAGATCAGAATATAGAGTGCGGGTTCGAGTGTCATCACTTTGCGGCTCAGGTAGTAGTGCAGTGCGATAAAGATAGCGACCAGGTAGATCATCTTATGCCAGCGGCTGTAGCGTGCAAAGAGGCTGCGTGTCGAGGTGAGAGCCATAAAGGTGAGCATAAGGATGCTCATCATTCCAAAAAAGATAAATTTTTTATCAACGGCTTCATCTAAAAGTGAACTGAACTTCCACTCATGATCGAGCCAAAGATAGAGTGTCATATGCAGCAGTGCGAAAAAAAAGCTCATCAGGCCTAAAAGCCTTCGGTGACGCAGGATATTGATCTTCAGATGACGCCGCATCGGTGTGACCGAAAGTGTGGCGATGAGATACTGAAGCGCGGTGATACCCGTAATATCGGAGATAAACTTGATCGGATCCTGCGGAAAGTGGGGTAAAAACCCGCCACTCCATGAATATAGCAAAGCAGAGAAGGGTGCCAAAGACTCTATAGCAAATCCCAGACGGTAGAGCATATAGAGTATGACCCCGACCGCATAGACCCAGATCACGAGTTTGAGTTTCATGAGTAACTTCCTATCAATAATTTTTTTTCAAATCCATCCCTTGGTAGAGATGGGCGACATCTTTGGCATAGCCGTTAAAGATCTGGGTTTCCTGTTTAAAAAACTTACCCAAAACACGCTCCTTGGCCTGCGACCAGCGCGGATGGTCGACTTCGGGGTTGACATTGGCATAAAAGCCGTACTCTTTGGGATTGACGATATTCCATGTCGAGCGGGTGAGCGTTTCACTGACCCGGATCTTGACGATGGATTTGATATTTTTAAAACCGTACTTCCACGGTACAACCAGGCGTATCGGGGCACCGTTTTGTTTGGGCATGCTTTTGCCGTAAAGACCGACACTCAAAAGCGTCAGCGGATGCATCGCCTCATCGATACGCAGACCTTCCAGATAGGGGAAAGGGATAGTGCCGAAAAAGCTGGGCTGATCCTGCTGGGGAAAAGATGACGGGTCATAAAGCGTCTCAAACTCCACATAGTTGGATTTGGAGGTAAGACCCGCTTTTTTGAGCAGGTAAGAGAGTTCAAAGCCGATCCAGGGGACCGTCATGGACCACCCCTCGACACAACGGAAACGGTAGATGCGTTCCTGTAGCGGAAAGTGGGAGAGTATCTCATCCATATCTACCGTAAGCTCTTTTTGAACCTCTCCAGTGATCGTAATGGTCCAGGGTTCAGTTTTAAGCTTATGGGCAAGTTTTGCGGGTGACTCTTTATCCAGTGCGAACTCATAAAAGTTGTTGTAAGAGGTGATATGTTTATAGGGTGTGGGTTCCAAGTCCCGGAAAGATCGGTTTTTTTCAAATTCCAAAGCCTCTCCCGCATAGGCGGATGCCTGGGAAACGGAGGGCAAAAGGGCCGTTGCGGCTGTCAGTGCACCCATTTTCATAATCTGTCGCCGCTCTTTATAGAGTTTTTCGTCGGTTACGGCACTTTCGGGAAGATGCCAGGAAGGTTTTTTGAAAAGATACATAGCTGACTCCTTTAGATAAAGCGTACGATAACGTAATCGTGTGAATATTTTGTGAATGATAGAGTATCTCTACCCTGCATTACGTATCAGACCATATGGTTTGACATCTGAAGCTTTCTAGGATACAATCACTTATTATAGAGAAAAGGAGGCGTCATGAGAGTTTTACTGATTACATTTTTGACTCTTTTTTCGCTGCATGCCGGTTCCATAGCGGAATTTGCCCAAAAGCAGGGGTATATAACCAGCTATAAAAAGGGGCTTGAAGAGGCCCGAAAAAGCGGTAAGCCGATGATGCTGGTTATGGTTACCCACTATTGCCCCTGGTGCCGAAAGTTCGAGCGTGCGACACTTTCCAAAAAAAGTATCAATGAGGCTGTGCATAAAAACTTCGTGCCGGTTATTATCAACAGAGACAGAGCCGTCTACCCCAAGGCGTTTGACGTACCCAGAATACCGACAGTCTTTTTTGTAGATCCGAAAAATGAGGAGGGGTATTGGGAAAGCCCCGGGTATGTCAAAAAAAGTGATTTTGCTACGGTGATCACCGAAGCGGTCAAGCTTTATAAAGAGCGTCTGAAGTAAGTAAGCTCAATCTTTTGCGGTAGACTACGGCACTTTTAGGTGCGGTAGTGGTTGATCTGCTCTTCGAGGTCTCGCATCGCGCGTTGGATCTCTTCTGACGATGCAGTGACCTCTTTAACTTCGTGAGAGTTTTGTTTGGCGATATTGTCAAGCTCTTCGACACTGTTGGCAAGCTCGTGAATGTTTTGCGTTACCTGATTCATCTTCACAACCTGATCCTGAGAAACCTCGGTAGAAGTACCCATGGTGTCGACACTTTGGCGCATTCTCGCATCGACCTCTTTGGAGGCCTGTGAAAGACTTTTGATAGTCTGGCTGTTATGCTCGATCTCCCCTGCCACATCCATGACGGACTGGGTGATGATATTGATTGAAGATTGAATCTCGATAAGGCTTTTTTGGGTCTTTTCTGCCAGTTGTCTGACTTCATCGGCAACAACGGCAAACCCTCTACCGTGTTCACCCGCACGGGCAGCTTCGATCGCGGCATTGAGAGCCAGAAGATTGGTCTGGTCTGCGATATCGTTAATCACCTGCAGGATCTCT
>JBFEYF010000040.1:0-12454 GCA_041562295.1 Sulfurimonadaceae bacterium | reverse complement strand
GCTGATATCGTAGGTCTAACTGATAAAGCTGACCGTAAGACATTTGTAGATTCATTCAAAGATCTTGATGAACTGGCTAATTCAATGATGAAGCCTACTACTGTTAACAAAATCATGTTCGACAAACTTCCAAAAGTTACTATGATGGAGTTTGAAATCGAAGTTGACGGTGATATTACAGAGTTCTCTGAAGGTTTCCAAGAGCAGTATGAGCAAGCTTTTGAAGAAGCTGGTTATATCATCGCGGGTTACAAAAACTTCAAAGAGAAGTATGTAGATGACCAAGAGCTAGAATTTAACTATGATGCATACTGGGTTTACTCACTATGTCACTTCCCGTTCTCTAACGGTGTTTTCAATGACCGTCCTGATGCAGGTATCTTCGCTCCATGTTCAGTTTACATGTACGTAGAAAAAGGCGGTAAAACACTTAAAATCGGTATGCCTGTTCTTGAGAACTGGATCGCGGTTAACGGTATCAAAGATGAGAAAAAAGCTGCATCCGTTCGTGCTATTGATGCAGAGATCATCAAAATCATGACGACTAAGCTTGGTACAAAGAAGGTAAACTAATATGAAAAGAATTGTCCTAGCACTTACGGTAGTTGCGGCGGTTCTATTTAACGGTTGTTCATCAGGTCCAACACCTGATGGTACACCTGAAAAAGTTAAAACTTACCTTATCGGTGAATATGCTGATGCTAAGACAGTCAAAGCGAAGCTGAAAGAAGCTGGCTTTGAAATCATTACGACTGTGAAAGTCGGTAAAAAGAAGATGCCAAACATCATCTTTACCAACGATCACATCAAACAACTGGCTAACCGTCCTTCAAGAGGTCTTCTTGCCGGTGAAATGCGTATTTTGGTCAACAAACAAAACAACGAAATCCGTGTAAACAACCCGCTTTATTTCTTCAAGGCTTTCTTGCAGGATGAGTATAAGGTCGGTGACGAAAAGCCGGTAATCGATGCACTTATGAAAGCTTTCCCATCGTTAAAAGACTCAGTAATGGGTAAAAATGAAGAGGGTGAAGCGGTTGACCTGAATGAAGATTACCGTGACTATGCGGACCTTCCAACATACCACTACATGATCGGTATGCCATACTATCATGACCAAAATGTTGTGGGTGAAGCGGCTACGGTAGAAGAGCTTCTAAAAAAAGCTGAGAAAAAAGCGAAAAAAGATCTTGTTTATACAATCAAGCTTGCAGATAACCGTTATGTACTCGGTCTTCGTCTGAAGAAAAGAACGGCTAAGTTCCCTAAGAAAATCGGTAGTCACAAAGCGGGTCTGCTTCCATGGCAGGTACTTATCGAAGAGGTTGAAGAGGACGGCAAGAAAATTGCCCAGGCTAAGACTCTTGACGGTAAATACAGAATCGCTCTAAGCTATCCACTGCTATCTATGGTCGGTGAAGGCAGTTTTGCCGGAATTATGACTGTACCTGGTGCTATCATAAAAGATATGGAGAGATTCTTCAAGTAAGAGTTTTTTCTTTCTCCTGCTTTGTGCAGGAGAAATGCTTCTTTATCATCCGTCCAACCGGACGAATTCCCATTTAAAGATTAAAATTAATAGTGTTAAGCAGCTCTTTGGTCACAGCTTTGTAGTGTGCTTTGAGTCTTTCGTCACCGATAGCAACAGGCGGAGTGCCTTTGTCTGAGAGTTCTCTGATCGTAGTATCTAGCGGGATCTGTCCCAATAGTGGGATATTATATTTCTCTGCGACACGTTTACCGCCGTCCTTGCCGAAAATATCATAGCGTGTACCGGTATCCGGAGCGATAAAGTAGCTCATATTCTCGATAATACCGCCCATAGGGACATTGATGTCTTTAAACATCATAATCGCGCGGCTGACATCGTCCAGGGCGACGGTTTGCGGTGTTGTAACCAGTACGGCTGCAGCAATGGGAAGCTCTTCGGCCATAGTAAGCTGGATATCACCGGTTCCCGGAGGCATATCGATAACCAGGAAATCGAGATCTCCCCAGTCGACATCTTCCAAAAACTGAATCAGTGCAGAGATCGCAACCGAGCTTCTCCATACCAGCGGTGTATCCATCGTCGGCGTCGTCAAGGCGACACTCATAATCTTGATACCGAAGTTCTCACTCGGCTCGATCTTGTTATTATCGTTCCATTTCATACGCTCCAGATCGACGCCCATAAGGCGCGGAATATTGGGACCGTAGATATCGGCATCCAAAATACCGACTTTGTACCCTTCCTGGGCTAAAGAGATGGCAAGATTGGCAGAGACGGTACTTTTACCGACACCGCCCTTACCGCTGGTAACCGCGATAACATTTTTGGCATAGGGAGCACGGTTGTTCGGCGCTGCCGTATTGCCGTAGTTTTTATCCTGTGCCGGCTGGTTTTTCTGCTGTATATCCAGTGACGTAAACTCAGAACCCAACTGATCGATCAGGTTTGACTTGATGGCTAGATAGCTCTCTTCACTGACGGTAGAGAGTACAATTGTGGCTTTGCCTTCAGATACTTTAACCGAATCGATAAGTTTAAGTTCGCCTAGGGTTCGCTGCAGCCCGGGATAGGGCGCCGATTCCAAAAAGGACTCTAACTCTTTCTTATTCATAGGGATTGGCTCTTTGTTGTCTTTTAAGTAACAGGTCGGTGCTTGTAGCACGCTGGATCAAGGACTGCAGGTAGTTGGCTGCGTGGGAATAGTCAGAGGCATAGCCGTTAAGCAGTTTGATACGTTCGTGGATCAGTGCCGAGATATCGGCTACCACTTCGGAGAGTTTTCCGTTATCGTTGGCTGTATTGAGAAGGTTTTTGATAACCAGTTCGCGGTTTTTCATAGGGATATCAAAGCCGTGCTGCTTGCCGACGTTGACAAGCTCCTGACCGGAGATATAGACGCCTGCGTGAAAGACGTTAAGAAAATGGTTCTCAAGGCTTTGGAACGGGCTTTGGGTCTCTTGGTGGCGTTTTTTCATCAGGCATCTCCTTCCAGGTGAAGCTGAGCCGCTTTGGCAACATTGGGATCAAGGTCCGAACTCAGTTTTTGCAAAAGCTCCTTGGACGCCGCAGGGTTTTCGGCTAACCGCAGGCGAACCATCTTGTCGCTGTCATCAGCAAGGATATTTAAAAGCTTTGCCGGGGTATTGGGGTTACCGGAAAGTCCGTCACGTACGATCTTCTCATCGGAGAAAAATTTGTCTAGTACATCAGAAGGGGTAGCGGG
Organism: Sulfurimonadaceae bacterium; assembly: GCA_041562295.1. Classification (GTDB taxonomy): domain Bacteria; phylum Campylobacterota; class Campylobacteria; order Campylobacterales; family Sulfurimonadaceae; genus JBFEYF01. Next base: position 9,239 of record JBFEYF010000040.1, on the reverse strand, counting down.
GTTGGTCGCAACCAGTGCACGTACCAGGTTGATCTCGTCTTTGGCTAAAAGCTTCAGTACCTCTACCGGTGTATGCGGGTTTTTAGCTACGGCCCAGCGTGCACCCATATCGACAGGGTTTTGTGCGATATCACAAAGGAGCTTGACCATCTCGTCACTGTACTCCTTCTCTCTTTCATAGACAGAAGTACGAAGGCTGAGATTCATAGCCACCTGGCCCACAATCTCCTTATGGTCTTGATGCGCGTAGTAAATTTTTGATACCTCTTCAATCGGCATCTCTTTATTCTCTAGTTGTTCGATAATGCTGTGAAGTTCATCTTCGGATAAAACGGTTTCATTCATGAACTCTCCTTACTATAATATGTGCGCAATAGTAACAAAAGATTATTAAAGATGACTAAATAAAAAAATTATAAATAAACTTTATTTTAATTATGAGGATTTTAAATAACAGAAATGGTTATATCATAATCAGGGTGAATCAAAAGTGTAACTAAAAGTAATAGAACGGAGGGGGACAAAAAATAAATGTTTTTTTCTTTTAAGAGTGATTAAGAGTTTCAGTGGTAGTATGTGAGCGTGATATAAACTACGATTTTAGACCCCGTAAAACTTCTGAAAGTGCTAGCTTAGGTTAGTGCCACTAGGACTTTTGGAAGTTTTCGGGCTAAAAAAGGTTTAGGTTCATATTATAAAGGAGTAGTGATGAAAAAGTTACTGTTAGTATTAGCTCTTGCGGCAGCTGCGACAACAGGTTCTCTTTTTGCTGATTACAAAAAGAATTCTGTAAACGTCAAAGTTTATCCAAAGAGCGATATACTTATTACTGCTGAAGAGGCTATCAAGCTTATCGGCAAAAAAGGTGTAATGTTTGTTAGTGGTGACAGCGATGACAGTTACCCGAACCAGCACATTAGAGGCTCGGTTGTAATGGGTGCCCACCACTTACATCATTCAAATATTATGGGGCAGATGCACTGTGCACCTCTGTATCAGTGTGTTGAAGAAGCTGAACATCATATCGGTGCTAAAGGTATCGACAATGATACTCTAGTGATCGCTTATGACGATTTCCGTGGACCCAACTCAACAGGTGTTTATTCATTCTTTAAAAGTTACGGACATAAGAAAGTCAAGGTTCTTATGGGTGGTTTCAAAGCAATCCGCGAGCTAGACCCGGCTCAGAAGAAGTATGACGCTTTGAAAAAGAAACTTTCTAAAGCTAAAAACCCAGGTAAAAAAGCTAAAAAATCTCTTGACGCTTACAAAAAAGCTCAGAAGAAACTTGCTAAAGCTAAAGAAGACGGCGACCAGAAAAAGATCAAGAAGTACCAGAAGATCGTAGACAAAGGTCCTCTATCTGAGAAGCAAAAAGCTAAATTCAAAAAAATCATTGCTGACAGTAAAGCTGAGATGAAAAAAATCGAAGCTCAGATGAAAAAAGTTGAAGGCCAACTTCTTGTAACGAAGAGTAGAGCTCTTACTGAAGAAGAGTCTAAGCTGAGCAAGCATGACCAAATCGCACTTCTTGAAAAAGAAGAGGGTGTTAAGCATAAACACTACAAAATCAACCCTAAAAACCTTGATTACAGTGCTATCGCATCAAAAGCTGATGTACTACACGCTGTTAACGACATCAAGAAAAAAGGTAAGAAGTCTAAGTACATCATTATCGATGCGCGCGGTATGATCGAGATCATCGGTGAGCGTAAAATGGATAATGTAGGACGTGGCGGACACATTCCGGGTTCAACGTTCCTAGAGTGGAAACATATCTCTGACAACAAGCGCGGTGTTGCACTAAGAACGCCAGCTGAGTTGAAAGCTGTTTTCAAGAAATTCGGTATTACTAAAGATAAAACGATTTACGCATACTGTCACGTTGGTGCAGGTCGTGGATCTGAAATCGTTACAGCACTTGAGGCTATGGGTTATAAACACGCTAAAGTTTATACAGGTAGCTGGGACGAATGGGGTAACGACATGATGTTACCAATCAAAAAGTAGGAAGGAAGAAGATGAGTGTAAATAATCAAAGACGTGACTTCCTTAAAGTATCAGGTATGACTGCGGCACTTGTTGCTTCTCAGGGCAGCCTGTTCGCTAAAACGGAAGTACAGTCGTATGAAAATGGTAAAGAGAACTACGGCAATACTAACTACACTGAAGAGATGTACCGTAACGAGTTCGGCTTTACACGCGGTAAAGTAGAAGATACAGGTTTTGCTTATCACTGTGTTAACTGTCAAGGTAACTGTGCGTGGGAAGTATGGTCTCACAACGGTGTCGTAACACGTGAAAACCAGTCTGCTCGTTATCCGTCAATCAATGCTAAGATCCCTGACTTCAACCCACGTGGTTGTAACAAAGGTGTTCAGCACTCTCAGGTAATGTACGAAAAAGATCGTATCCTTTACCCAATGAAGCGTGTCGGTGAGCGTGGTGAAGGTAAATGGAAACGTATCTCTTGGGACGAAGCCGGTGCTGAAGTTGCAGAGAAGATCCTAGACGTTGCTACTGATCCAGAGCGCGGTTGGGACAAACTGATGGTTCACGCGGGTACAGGTCTTCTAACTGAAGGTCGCCGTGGTGGTCCACTACGTTTCTCTACTCAGCTTGGTGCGATCCGTATCTACCCTTCATCATACCTAGGGGATATGTTCTCCGGTGCTGCTGTTGCTTACGGTGAAGGTAACGTCGGTTGTACCTATGACTTTATGTATAACGTTGATACTGCGGTATTCTGGGGTGGTAACCCTTCAGTTTCTCGTATTCCTGATGCGCACTTCGTATGGGAAGGTAAGTACAACGGTGCAAAAGTTATCGTTATTACTCCTGAATTCAACGGTTCTGCAAAATCTGCTGACCTATGGATCCCGATCAAAGCCGGTACTGATAACCTTCTTGCGATGAGTGTTATCCACACGATCCTTAAAGAGAAACTTTATAAACCTGAGTTTATGAAGATCTTCACGGACCTTCCATTCCTAGTTAACACGAAGACTGGTAAGATGATCCGCCGTACTGACATGGAACATGTTGATCACAAACATCACCATGAAGCGGAAGAAGAGTTCTACTGTATGAACAAAAAGACAGGCAAGCCTGCGCGTATGCCTGGTACTGAAGGTAACAAAGAGCACAAGACACTTCGTCTTAAAGAGTTCGGTATCGATCCTGAGCTTTCTGGTACTTGGAAGATCAAAGATGTTCACGGTAAAGAGGTAGAAGTTACTACTGTATTTGACCTAATGTATGCAGAAGCGATGAAATTTGCTCCTGAAGTTACTGCGGAAACAACTGGTGTACACCCTGACACATGTCGTCAGCTTGCACACGACCTTGCACTTCCAAAAGTAGTAGAAGTTACAACTGGTTTCTCACTAAACAAATACTTCAACGGTATCTTGTCAATTTGGAACATCTCTTCTATCATGGGTCTAACTGGACGTATGGGACCATACGGCGGTCTGAACACAGAAAACGAATTTACGCTTTCTGGTCTTGGTGCACTTTCTGGTTTCTCCGGTAAATATGCTCCACGTTTCGGTTCTGGTTTCGTTGGTGAGTTCATCTTCGGTGACGGAATGAAAACATTCGACAAATACTTCTCTGACGCTGACGTTAAACGTGCTACTAACGGTATCATGGGTAAAGAAGAGTACAAGAAGGTTGTTGAAGAGCTTCTAGCAAGTGGTGAAAACGACAAAGCTAACAAAGAGGCTAAGAAGCACGGAACTAAGGGTAACGTAGTTAAGCCTTGGTGGATTCCGGATACGGCTATCATCGTAGCTGACTCTAAATTCCGCCGTAACAAAGGTACAGATTACCGTGAAGCATTCATGAAGAAGATGAAATACTTCGCATACGTTGATTTCCGTATGAGTGAAACTGCGGTTTACGCTGACCTTCTTCTGCCGGCTAAATCTCACTACGAGGTATACGATCTACGTACATCTCCTGGTTACCACAGATTTACCAACCTTGCACACCCGATTGCAAACATGAAAGAGATCGGTGAAGCAAAAGATGAGTGGACACTGTTCGCATTCTTGGCTAAAAAGCTTCAAGAAGCAGCACGTGAGCGTTTCGCATCTGAAGAAGAGTGTAGAAAAGCTTGTAAAGACCACGTTAAGCATGCTCGTGAAGGTTTCCACGATCTATGGAACTTCCATGCAGAGTATACAAACACAGATGACGAGTCTCAAGAGGCTGGTGAAGTACTTCTTGGTACAGATAAACTTGCGGTTGAAGCGGCACTTGAAAAATGTGACCAGTACAACCCATGGACTATCGAAAAGATGTACAAAGCCGGTGGTTTCCTTCAGATCAATGAAAAAGCTGCTAAGTCATCGCCACTTTACAGTGACAAACCATACACATCTATGGAAAATCACCTGTACAAGTATGAGCGCCTAGAGACAATGTCTGGTCGTCAAACATTCTATGTTGATCATGATATGTGGCTAAAACTTGGTGCCGCAACCAATACAGGTCGTAAGGTAATTGCTCCTGTAACTGACATGAAGGGTAAATATCCGTTCATGATGATGACACCACACGCACGTTGGTCAATTCACTCAAACTACAAAGCAAGCCGTACGCTACAGCGTCTACAGCGTGGTGTTCCGTACATCCAGGTTAACCGTGTAGCGGCTGAAGCTAAGGGTGTTAAAGACGGTGATACGATCCGTGTATTTAACACTATCGGTGAGTTCTACTGTATGGCCAAAGTTTCTTCATCTTGTCCGCCGGATGCGATGGTAATGGAACACGGTTGGGAACCATACATGTACAAATTTAACAAAGGTCACAATGAAGTTGTACCTACTGCTCTGAACCTTCTTGAGATGGCAGACGGTTGGGGTCACTTGAAATTCGGTGGACTTTGGGACGGTAACCAGTACGCATACGACGGTGCTGTTAACTTCGAAAAAGCATAAGTAGAGAGGTGAGATAATGTCTAAAAGACAATTAGCAATGGTAATGGACCTGAACAAATGTATCGGGTGCCAAACTTGTACAGTTGCATGTAAAACTCAGTGGACTAACAGAAACGGTCGTGAGTACATGTACTGGAACAACGTTGAAACATACCCAGGTGCTGGTTATCCAAAGAACTGGATGGAGCTAGGTGGCGGATTTGACGCTGCCGGTGACCTACAGCCTGGTGTGATTCCAAACCTAGAGGCAGATTACGGTGTGCCTTGGGATTATAACTATGATGAGATCGCAACTACGGATCTTACAACGGGTGGTCGCCCTGAAAAAGCGGCGTGGTCACCAAATGTAGAGCCTACTTGGGGTCCAAACTGGGACGAAGATCAGGGTGCGGGTGCATTCCCACAGGACAACTACTTCTTCTACCTGCCACGTATTTGTAACCACTGTACAAATCCTGGCTGTCTGTCTGCGTGTCCTCGTGATGCGATCTTCAAACGTGAAGAAGACGGTGTTGTTCTTGTTGACCTGGATCGTTGTCAGGGTTACCGCTACTGTATCGCGGGATGTCCTTACAAAAAGATCTATTTCAATCCAAAGATCTCTAAATCTGAGAAATGTATCCTATGTTTCCCACGTATCGAGCAGGGTCTTCCACCGGCATGTGCACAGCAGTGTGTTGGTCGTATCCGTTTCGTAGGTTTCCTGGATGACAAAGAGAGCCAGGTACATAAACTGGTACACAAATATAAAGTAGCTCTTGGTCTACGTGCAGATTACGGTACACAGCCAAATGTTTACTACATCCCACCGACCGAAGCGCCACCGAAGTTTGACGCAGAAGGTAAAATCATCGAAGGTTCTAACCGTATCCCGGTAGAAGAACTAGAGAAGCTTTTCGGTAAAGAAGTACACGGTGCTATCAAAACACTTAAAGCTGAGATGAAAAAACGTAAAGAGACTGGTGAGAGTGAACTTATGGACATTCTTATTGCATACCAGCACTCAGAAATGTTCCGTCTTGATGCTAATTACTATCAAGAAGTGGCAAAAGAGAACGGTAGAACACCTCTAGCTCCAGTAGATACACGCTACTCTAAAGGTAAGTACACTAAATCTATTACACACTTTAAGGCGCACTAATGAAAAATTTAACGACTAAATTATTTGCCGGCAGCATCGCTGCCGCTTTATTGATCGCTGGATGTGGTGCTGAGAAAGTAATTGATGCTGCTCCGAAAGCTTCTGCTGACCTAGCTCAGCAAGCTTCTGCAGATGCAAAAGCTATTGCAGCCAAAAAGGTTGCAGCGGCACTAAACGATATCACTCCTGAGTCTGAACTTTGGAGCGGTGCTGCGTTCACGAACGTAACACTTTATCCACAGACTACAATCTCTTTCAACGATAAAAAAGCGATTGAGATGAACAAAAACAACGGTGCAAAAACGGCTAAAGTTGCTGCACTGTACAACGACAAAGAGATCGCTTTGGCGATTATCTGGAAAGATGCGACTGAAAGCTATCACAAAGGTGCAACGACTGACCTTTATGCTGACGGTGTTGCATTCCAGTTCGCAAAAGATGTCAAAAACCCTGCGAAACTTCCATACATCGGTATGGGTAGCGAAGGTCGTGAAGTAGCGATCTACCTACAAAAAGCTCAGTTTAACAACTATGAGCCGCATGGTACAGGTAAAGGTCAAGCTCGTGTAGAGACACAGGTTAACCGTCACCAGACAAATGCATTCGGTAAAGATCTTGCAGCTTACGACAAGCAGGTAGCTGATCTGGCTAATGATGATTATGAGCGCAAGTTCGTATCTGCCGGTTTCCGTTCTATGACAGAGATCAAAGACGGTTCTGCGACATCTAACATGAAAATCGCTCGTATCGAGGGTTACGGTTGGATCGCTACACTGACGCGTCCTCTAAAAGATGCTTACGCTGACGCTTCTAAGTCTGCGGCAGTTGCATTTGCTGTTTGGGACGGCGGTAAAAACAACCGTAACGGTCTGAAACTGCTTTCTGGCTGGACTGCGGTTACTACTGCAGCTGAAAACAAAGCTTTAATCGATGCTGTAAACGAGCAGGTAAAAGGCGATGTTAAGAATGGTCAAGAGCAGGCTGTGATAAACTGTGCATCATGCCATAGCTTCCCAGGTGCAAACGCTCCGTCTAAATACATGGCTCCTGATCTAAGCAATATCGGTGGCTATGCTACGGCAGCTTACATCAAAGAATCTATGCTTGAGCCTCATGCGGTTGTTGTACCGGGTTATAACGTAAATGCTCACAGCAGCAGCCCATGGTACATGGTAATGGATGGTAAACGCCAGTCTATGATGCCTGCGTTTAACTATCTTGACGAAAAGACGGTTAACGATATCGTTGCCTATTTTCAAACACTTAAAGCGAAGGGTGAGTAATGAAAAAAATCGCACTTAGCCTTGCAGCATTGTCGCTAGCTGCGGCAAGCGTTTTCGCAAGCGGATTTGAAAAGAAAGGTTTCTTGACTACTAAAGCTTGTGCCGATCAAGGTATCTTCAAAGATTGTAGTCTTGACTCTTTCGTATGTGGTACAGAGGGTTGTTTTGCAAAAACTGAACCCGGTGTAACTAAAAAAGTACAGCTGGTACTTTTTGTACATGACGACGGTAAATATTACAACGTTGATGCCAGCAAGTTCCATATGTCTGAACTTGACGAGGGTGTCTCTAAAAACGAAGTAACGATTGCCGGTGAGTACAACAAGCGTAGAAATACGATCGTTGTTCAGGAGTTCAAAGCTCCACCACCACCGAAGAAATCTTTCTTCAAAGGTTGTCTGTAATCTTTAGCCACGGCTAAAAAGACAGCCGCCCCTTTCGGGGCACAATTATTCCCTTCTTTTATAACTTTCATATTAACAAATTATCATTAGTACTTTATAAGCTCTTTTAGTGTACATTTGCACCAGATTATAGACTCGCCTATTTTTACCTATTTTTTAGAGTCAAAGGATATACGTACATGGAAAAACAGCAAAGAATTTTTATTTATGCCTTCCTCTCAAGACTGATGGCAGATGCCGTCGATGCTACCTATTTAAAGGAGCTTAAAAAGAACCCGGAACTTTTGGAAACGATCGGAGCAGAGAGCTTTCAATGGATCGTAAACACCCCTGAGGAAGAGGTTCTGGACGCACTGAACGTCGATTATACGTCGATGTTCGTTATGAATACCCAGCCTATTGAATCTTTTATTCTGGATGCGAAGCAGGACACACTGGTAGGACTGCAAAACCCTGTAATGCAGTTTTACTTTGAAAACGGCTATGATGTAAATATGCACCAGACAAAGATCATGGCTCCGGATCATATCAGTATCGAACTGGGCTTTATGCAGGCGCTGATTCATAAAGATGACACCAAACCGCAGCTGGCATTTTTGGAAAAACATCTGGGACGCTGGTCCATCGCATACTTCATGGGTATGAAAGCGATGGCCGCCACTCCGTTTTATAAAGATATCTGTGACTTTTACGTAGAGTTTTTGATCGCAGATATGGATTATCTTACACAAGAGCTATCATAATGGCTGTCGAGTTTATCAAAAAAGCGAATCTCCTAAGCTATGCGGGCACTAAATGTCTTAACAACGACTACGCACATCACGAATGTACCTTCTGTATGGATATCTGTCCGGAAGATGCCCTGGGTTTGGTACGGGATAAATTTACGATCAAGGGCGATGCCTGTACTTCCTGTGCAGCCTGTCTGGGATCGTGCCCGACCGAAGCATTGACCCTGGAGACCTTCGACCCCAACAGCTTTGTCCTGCAGCTTACCTCCAAAGAGGAGAAAGTGGTCTCATGTAAAAAAGATTCTGCCTGTCTGGCTGCTTTTGATATCCACCACTTTATGACGATGTCACTTAAAAATGACAAGCCGGTAAGCTGTGATCTTTCCCACTGTAGCGAATGTCCTATGAACAAAGAGAGTGCACTCTTTGATGAGATCGATGCGAAAATATCCCTGGCCAACAACTACCTGGCAGAGCTGGGCCTGGAAAAAGCGCTGGAGAAGGTGACGGAAAAAGCCGAGGAGGCCAAACCGGGCCGTTTCGCAATGTTCAAAAAAGCGCATAACACGGTCAAGCAGGCCGGTGTCGAGGGCGCGACCGATATGTTCGCCCAGTACAACAGCAATATCCCGCTGAAGATGGTGATGCTTAAAAATGCGCTTCGTGAACATATGCGAGATATTACCAATCCCAAGATGAAAGAGAACCTGGTTTTTACTTCCCAGGAGATCGAT
>JBFEYF010000039.1:0-12538 GCA_041562295.1 Sulfurimonadaceae bacterium | reverse complement strand
GGTAAGAACATCGACAGTATCATCAAAGAGACCCTGCACGAGCTCAATATTCCGTTAGCGACAATCGATGCCAATACCAAACTGCTGCAAAAGCATTTAGAAGATACAAAAAAGCTTCGGCAGCTGGAACGTATCCAGGAGGCGGCCAAGCACCTGCTGCATCTGCATAAAGGTTTGGAGTACCATATCAAAAAAGAGTTTGCCCCCTCACCCTTGGAGACTTTTGATCTGCAGTATTTTCTTGAGGAGCGCATTGATCATTATCAGACACTTTACCCCCATGTCTTATTCGACGCCAAGCTCCACCCACTTTTGATAAAAACCGACCGCCACGGCTTACAGCAAAGTATCGACAACATTGTCGCCAACAGCGTTAAATATGCGAAGAAGGAGCCCCATATCACATTGACGCTTACCGACACGGTCTTGGAGATTCTGGATAACGGTAAGGGTATGGATGAGACAACACTCGTACATATCTTTGAACGCTACTACCAGGCCGATAGAAGTGCCAAGGGCCAGGGGATCGGTCTCTCTGTGGTAAAAGCTTTTTGTGATACCCATAAGATACGGTTGACGATCAACTCAAAATCAGGTTCATTTACTAAAGTTGTGTTAAACTTTTCATCCAATTTAGCAAACAAAGAGTAGATTATATGGAACAGCTGGAACAGATTATTGATTACGGGATTATCTCTATTTTGGCCCTGATGGGCTTTGTCGTATTATGGTTTTTTATCGAACGGCTTATTTTTCTCAAACAGGTCAAGGTTGAAGAGTACACCTCCAAAGAGGCTTTAGAAGTAGCCATTACGACGCGTCTTTCTACGATCGCCACTATCGGATCGAATGCTCCCTACATCGGTCTTTTGGGAACCGTCTTGGGTATTATGCTTACCTTTTACCAACTGGGGCAGACCAATGAAGTCGATACCAAAGAGATCATGACAGGATTGGCACTGGCACTTAAGGCTACCGCCATGGGTCTGGTTGTGGCCATCCCCTCTATCAGCTTTTACAATGCACTGGTTCGCAAATGTGAAGTGTTGCTCAGCCAGTATGAAGAGACTGTAAAACCGTCATGAAGCTCAAACGCGTAGATAACATCAACGTCATTCCGTTTATCGACATCATGTTGGTTCTGCTGGTGATCGTATTGACGACTGCAACCTTCATCAAAAAAGAGGTACTGCCTGTCAATCTTCCCAAATCGGAAAGCTCGCAAAAAAGTGAGAGTAAAGATCCTGTGATCATCGGGATTCAAAGTGATGGTACCATTTTATACAATAAAGAGCGTGTCTCCCTTACGAAGCTTAGAGAGAAACTCTCTCAACTGAAGCCGACAGATCCTGTCGAACTTCACAGTGATAAGAAAACGGCATTTGAAAACTTCGTAGGGGTCATGGAGCTTTTGACCGCGTTAAAACATAAAGAGCTCTATATCGTTACCGTCAAAGAGTAAGATCAGGTCTTACACGAAGTGAGTTTGTTATTGGTCTCTATCAGTTTTTGGGAGACCAGGGTAACAAAGTTTTTGTAAAGCTGGAACATCGGCTTTTGATTGGCCTCATCCATCTCTTTATGAAACGCAAAAGATAAGAGTATCGTACCCTCCGCTCCGCTTACCGCCCTGGCGCTGCGGGGTTCCTTGGTAATGGGGGCCATCTCGCCCAAAACTGCTCCGGCACCCATGGTAGCCAAAAGCTTAAAAGTGGCGTTTTCCTCCTCCTGGTTATAGGCGAAAATCTTTACAGAACCTCGGACGACATAATAGACCGTCTCACCGCTGTGTCCCTGATCAAAGATCATCTCATTGGCACCGTACTGTAAAAATGCGACATCATGGGTGACACTCATCACGTCGGCTTCACTCATATTTTTAAAACAGGCGAGTTTGGAACGGATCTTTAAAAGGTTGAGCTGTGCGGGGTTAAGTTGCTGAAGATTGACATTGTCTACCGAACGGGCTACGACATCATCTATCTCCCGAAGCTTCGAGCGGACCATGTTCTCAATAAGGATACGAAGCTTTCCGTGCTTCATCATGACCAAAAAGGGGTGATTATCCTCTTTGGTGATGATCAGTTCTTCACACTCATTATTATTCAGATCAACGACATACCGTTTGGCGTCATTGACAAAATGTTTTAATGAGACGGTTTTGACATCTTTAAACTCTATTTTCAAACCGTAATCCTTCCTCTTTGCTCACTTTGCGAAGCTCTCTACATGAAGTCGAAAAGATAAACACGTATTCACTATTATAATCGGTAATTTTTAAGCGGGACTAAAGAGTCCCGAAGAAACACTATTTAGATTTCTAGAGGTTCATCCGTTACTTCAATATCTTCAAAATCTTCGACGATACGGTCAAACATGCGCTGTGTCTTTTCCGCTTTTTTTGTAAAATCTTCAAAGATAGATGCCGATGCCGGAAACGTTTCGGCAAGCTCTTTATAGATAAGAACACGCCCGTTGATATAACGGTTTGTCGCGTCAAAGATCTCACGAAGGGTATCTTTGGTTGTCGTATGTCGCATCAAGGCTCTGAGCATCTTTTTACGCTCTTTGATCGGTAAAGACTCATCCAGATCATCCGCGATACGTTTTAAGTCAATTCTCGTCAGATAAACACCTGAAATCGCAGGAGCCAAAAGCTTTTTTTGAAGCTCTTCCACATAGTTGGGAATATCTTCGTTTTCATCTTCCGCTTCATCACGTCTGCTGTCCTGATCTCCGTTTAGGGTACAGCTTCCCGCCATCTGCTCAAATTCACGTCGTAAATCGTTTAAATCATGTTCGTTCATTATCTATCCTCTGTTGATTTGCATAAGTTTAAGTTCCGGTTCCTTCTCAAACCAGACGCTGTAGTGTATCTGTGCCGCTTGTGCCAGTATATCGAACCCTCCAATATAATCCGCTTTAGCTTCCAAAGCCTTGGATTCAAAAAGCGAATGGACACTGGCTTTGTGCTGCGCAAAATCTACAAGTGTCACAGAAGGTTCTGCCGTAAAGTTCAGTGCTTTGTCATGATCAAAAAGCCCGCCCGATGTGGCATTGACGATATAATCAAAATTTTCAAAAGCGACCGCCATATCTCTGCTAGCACGTTCAATATCAAAGCGCAGCTTGGTTACATAGGGAGATACCTTTTCGATAAGCTCCATGGCTGACTCGACACGGTCGACATAGATAACCACCTCTTCAAAACCCTTTTCATCAAGGTTTAGGATGATCGAAGTAGCCAAAGCACCCGCGCCCCATATCGCCACACGTTTAGACGCCTTAGGCACCATTAAAGCTGCTGTCGCGGTACCCGATGCGATATGACCTATCAATTTACCGTTTTGAACCACACAGGCATCGATAAACCCAGCAATCTCGGCTTCTTTGGTGATATGGTCCATAGCAGGCACTGCCTGCTTCATATACTCCGCTCCAAAAAGCGCTCCCTTAAGCTGTGATGTCTTAAAGCCGTTAAGCGTAAAGAGCAGATCATCTTCGCGGATATTCATGCCCACCATCGTACCGTTATCACCGTTTTGCTCAAAATATTTGCCAAAAAGCTTCGGCACCCTGGAGCTGGTCGCCATCTCGGCGATATAACCCAAAAGCAGGGTCTGCTTATCGATCATCTTTCCGATAGGCGGATTGGCTGTCTGTTCTTGCATCATTTGATCCCCCATAATTCCATCGCTTCATCCTCTTCTAACTTACAGCGCGGACAGATGACCTCCCCGCCTTTATAGTGAAAATAGTTATCGCACTCATGACACCGCCTGATAGTAAACTCGATCAGACGCTTCATCTTCGGAGCGAAGATATTCTCCATCGAAAAGGTCTCTGCCAGTGTAATAGAGTCTGGTTCACACACATCATGGCAGACATGGCACTTGATACACATAAACGGATCGAAGTCTATCTTTGAGTTTTTATAATCAGACTGCAGTGCCCCTGTCGGACAGATGCGGTAACACATCTGGCATGCCGTACAGGTTGCCGCATCTACCTCTTTGCTGGAGACGAAGCTCAGATCCGTATTGTCCAGGATATGAAACTGTTCCGGAACCTTGGCACGCTTGATAGCGGTAAAGAGGATCTTTCTTTTATCCGGGAACTGTTTGTTCTTTATCTTTGCAACATCGATCGTATCCAGACCGAAATCCATGAATTCGTCCGGGTCGATCGCGACTTCCTGGTCAAATGCCTGTTTTTGTCTGATCGCATTCTCTAAAGAGAACTTCTCCAAAAACTCTCTTCTGCTTTGTGTCGTATCACCTTGGGGCGGTTCATACCCTACCTCTTGCAGGGTGATACGCTTTGGGCTCTCCATAGCTTCAAGAATATAGTTAGCCTCATCTACCTTGTCTATAATGGCCTGGTACAAAGGATCTTTGATCTCACAGGTCTGACAATGTCCCAGATCCAATACAAGCGACTCTTTTAAAAGAGCCAAAGAGATCAAATGTTCTACATTGAGCACTGCAAGACAGGGAAGGTTCTTTTTACACGACAACAAAGCATCTTCCTGCTGTACAAAGCCGAAAAAGAAATCTGTATTGTTATGGAAGTCCAGCGACAGGGCTTCAGAAGGACAAACGCCCAGACATCCGCCGCAGTTGACACAATCTGCAGGCAAGAATGTAGGCAGGTTGTTTTCCTGGCTGAACGCTACCGCATTGGTGGGACAGATATCTTTACAGTGGCTGCAGCTTGAAAACTTCGTAACGGCACGAACACATTTTGCGCTGTCAAGTTTTAAAGAGAACACTAGCTTGCTAACTCACTTGTAAGGTATTCGTTATCCGAAAGGATAAACTCCAAAGCCATCTCACATGCATCATGATACAGCGGTGTACGCGACTCATATTTAGCAGCAATCAGATAGTGCGGGGCCCATTGAAGAAGATGCTTGTTTAAAAACTCATGTTCTACATTGAGAAGATCTTTGGCAGCTTGCATATCACCTGCTTCTTCCGCTTTTTTCTGTGCTTCTGCCAGATGGTACATAAACTCCAGCTCTACACCGATATGGTCGGCACTCACGACACGTGCGGTTTCATAATCAACCAGGAAGTTATACTCATGGTACATATCCGTTACGGGATTGGCCCCGCCTGTCTCGATCATCTGATCTTCACGTGTATAAAATGTCTCATATGGAATCAAATGCAGCAAAGAGATATTGGTAAAATCGACATTAAAATGCTTGTTGATCAGGTCTTTGGTCGATGCACTTTTAAAGACGTCCCAATCTTTGAGGTTTGGAAAAAATTCCAACATCGCTTCATCGTTTTTAAGTTTTTCTACAAAATCTCCGTCAAGCTCTTGCAGCAATACTCTGGAGATCAGTGCATAGATATTTGCACGTGCAATTGTTTGTTCCATAAAAAATTCCCTAAATAAATCTGTGTGGATTATAGTTAACTAAACTTAATGTAGCGTTATAAAAAAGAGAGGAAAAAGAGGAGGCTTTGCAGGCCGAAGCCTGCTTGGGATTACTTTTTGATTTTAACTTGGTAAGCTTTATCAGATAGTGGCACCCATGGACGTTTGATGTGCTGAGGACGACGTAATGTTGAGTTTTCATCAAGACCACGTGTAAGCTCATCTCTCCATGCCTGGTATGTTTTAAAGTTGTTCTCGTAGTTAACAGAGATATCACCGATTTTATCACCTGGCTGTGCTGGCTCAAGGATAACTTTCTGGTGCCAACAATGCATACCCGAAATCGGGTCTGGGTGTGTCGGTGCCACAGCATTTTGCCATGAACCTGATAGTCCATCCCACCATACATTGTCATAATCTTTATTGTACTCTGGGAACTGCCAAGGCTTCTGAGTATTCAGACCGCCTAGAGATTCACCACTCTCTTTGTTGTGATAAGAGAGTTTACCCATCTTACCGTCCATTGTGATCTCAGCCAACGGTACACCGAATCCTAAGATACCAAGTTTACCGCCGTAGTTTTTGATCACACGGCTGTTTTTACCTGCATTTTCTACAGACTCATTCAAGAATGCTTCATCATTCAGGTCTTTAGCTGTCTTGCTTTCAGCAATCATGCCTTCCTGACCGTTGAAGTTTGTCTCATTGATAGCATTTTTAACTTTCCAACGACCACCGTGGTGTGAACAAGCCAATGTACCAGGAAGAACTGCTTCAGTCGGAACAGCCATCGCAACAAAGTAACCAGAATCCAGACCGGAAACGGAGTCTTTGATACGCACACGGATCGCGTCACCACGCTTGAACCCTTGACGTTTTGCATCTTCTGTTGAGATCCAGATCGGGTCGTGGTTTTGCGAGATTTCCATAAGGTGCTTAGAGTTCGCAGAACGTGTGTGAATATTGTAAGGCAGACGCCATACAGTATTAAGCGCATACGAGTTCTCTTCAGTCATATACTTATGGTTAACGTGAGATACGATGTGAACCATCTTATCTTTCTCTTCTTCATTACGTGGATAGAACGGAATAGAGTACTCTTTCCATTTCCAATCTTCGTATAACCACTCACAGAAGAAGTCAAGTTTCTTATCAAGAGTTGCGAAACCTTCGTACTTCTTGCCGTCAACTTCAATACCGATCGATTTTTTCTTACCGTGAGACTCAGCTGTCATGACACCTGTTCTCTTATCGATATGTGTATGTGACTTAGCATACTTGTGACCGTGAGAGATGTAGTGCGTTGCCGTCTCTTTGATCTCACGTTCTTGAGCATTGTAGATATTAGTCTCTTCAGTCCACGTACCGTGATCACGCATATATTCGTAAACAGGGAACTCTTTACCTTTATAGCGTGAATCTTTTGCAACAGTCTGACGTAGGTTCGGTAGGTTATCACCGAATGCCGCATCATACCACTCAGCGATCGTAACCGGTTTACCTGGATTACGCTTAGACTCCCAGTGCTTACGTACACCTAGGCTGCCATCCGGGTCGATATAGTTAACGGCCATATCCATCCAGAATTCATTCTCTTCCCAGATCTCACCAAGACCCGCTTTGATATGCGCTTCAAGAGTTGCACGGTTAGGGTTCTTAGGCTTCCAACCAGATTTTTCAAGAGCAACACGAAGTACCGGCTGACGGAACGAAGTCCAACGTGCAGGGTATGTTGCTTCTGAATGCTGGTCATGACGCTCACCGGCAAGACCCACAGGAAGGATATAATCCACATACCAGTTAGTCTCAGACCAAGTCGGAGATAGGTTGAATGTAAGTTCCATCTTACTTTCGTCTTTAAGAACTTCGATCCAACGGAAACCGTCCGGGTTGATCCAAACCGGGTTATACATACGTGGGATCCAAACAGAAAGCTTCTTAGGTACAGTAAGACCTTTAGCTGTCCATTTATCCTGCCACTCTGTATCTGTCAACAGGTGCGGTAGTAGGTAACTTAGCTCGTAAGTTGACAGTGGCCATTCCGGTGGCCAAGTAAGTTCGTTGTAAACATCAACTTTAGGTACTTTACCCTGACCCTGAGTCGCTTTACCACCCTTACCGGCAACAGAAATAACGTGCCAGTGGTGGAAGAATGTACCACCCTCAGGACCGATAGCACCACGAAGCGCAAGCGGTAGGTAACCCGCACGACCAGACATCCAACCACCACGGTTACCCGCAGCAGTCGCACGCCAGAAGTATGTAGATACCGCAGTACCTGCCCAGATGAACATGTCGTAAAGTTTTTCAAGACGATCCGCAGGAACGTGAGTCTCTTTAGACGCATACTCTAGAGTATATGGTGCATAAAGCTCTTTAAGAACTTCAAGGAATGTATCAAAATCACGGCCTTTTGGCGCTTTTTTGATATAACCCATCTTCACTAGATCTTTTAGGAAGTTTTTGTTATCCATCATAACTTCCCAGTTCACCCAACGGCGAACGAAGTCACGATCAACTTTATCTTCATTTAGAATACGGTTAGCGATATAAAGATAGATAACCGGTTCTGTACCAGGCCATGCTGCGATCCATAGGTCTGCCATACCCGCTGAGTTTGACATACGTGGATCCATAACGACAAGCTTCGCACCCTTCTTACGCGCATCTGCGATGAAAGAAGCTGACTGCTGGAAGTAGTGACCCGCATCCGCAGCGTGAGACGAGTTAAGGAAGATAAGCTTCGCGTTCGCCCAGTCTGGAGATGTACGGTCATCATTTGCCCACTGGATTGTCGGTGTACGACCACCTGAAGAACAGATATTTGTGTGTGAGTTGAATGCATCAGCACCTAGCGTATGCCATACTTTACCGGTAAAACCGTTCTCATTTGGACGACCAACGTGGAACATAACAGTTTTCTTAGATAGTTCGTCACCCTTTTTAAGAGTTTCGTTCATCTTGTTACCGATCTTAGTCATAGCTTCGTCCCAAGTTGTACGAACCCATGCACCTTCACCACGTTTTGTACCTTCAGCACGCTTTAGTGGGAACGGGATACGATCCGGATCATACATCTGTGACTGGGTCGCATAACCTTTAGCACAGTTACGTCCACGAGAACCTGAGTGTAACGGGTTACCCATGTACTTCTGTACCGTCATTGTCTTTTTATCAACCCAAGCAGTCAAACCACAAGAAGCTTCACAGTTTGAACATGCTGTAGGAACGATCATATAGTCGTGTACAAGGATACCGTCTTCATTCTCTTCAGAAGTACCTTTACGGCCGATACCACCACGTTTCCAGTCATCACCATCAAGCTCTTTAAAAGAGTTCCATTGGTCCATTGGAGGATAAAAATCTAGTGTTTTTGGCTCGTTTGTGAATTTTGAGGTTTCACTCTCTTCAGCAACAGCCTCGGTGCTAAATACGCCCTTTGCAATAGCAACACCTGCTACTGAAAATGCGGCACCTTTTAAAAATGTACGTCTACTTTCTAAATACATTTAATCTCCTAATTAGCTCATTGGTAATAGTTGAGGAATCATTAGCCACACGTGTTTAACGATCCATAAACCTAGTAGTGCAGACGCAGAAGCTAGCACTAGCATTGTTGTTGTTCTGTTAAGAACACTTAGTAGTGTCAAGACAGCAGGAACAATAAACGCTGTTACCATACCGATCCAGAACATCGTTGTATACTCGCCGCCTTGAACATAGGCAAGTGTCGCTGCAACCTCTTCAGCTTTACCAGGACCGAAGATATATTCACCCATATAGATGATGAATGCAGATAGTGTACTGACAAACAGTACTACTGCCAAATCACGGTTTAGTTCATAAGAGAACTTCTTGTTGAACATTAGAAGTGTTGCAGAACCGGCCAGTGTAGCAGCAAGCATCATCTGAACAAACTCAACAGGTGTCTGCCACAGTTCACGCGCAGTTGCGTTACCCATTAGCATCGCTGTATAAAGTGTTGTCGGGATAGCAAGAACGAATGCAACCGTAAACAGCTTGTCATACATCGCTTCATCTTTTTTGATGTAAAGCGCGTATAGCATCACTGTAAGTACACCCATTAGTACAGATGCGATCCAAGCACCGATTGTAATCGGAGATGTCCAGTGCGGGTGCAAGAAGATGTTAATCATTCTAAACGGCTGGTGTAGATCCGCCAACGTAAACAGCAAGAAGATTGAAAGGAACACAAACGAAATAAGCGTCAGTGTCAGTTTCATATCTTTAGTCTCTTCAGGATAACGTTTGAACAGATAAAGAGCCAATAGTAAAACACCCGTACCGATTGATTTCGCCCACATATTCATGGTAACGAACCAAGGCCATACGATTCCCGGTAATGCAACGTCAAGTGTTACAACAGCGTGCATTGCATTAATTGTTTCATGAGCTGCCATTAATGACCTCCGATATGTTTAAGGTGAGTAATGTTATTGAATAGGCTGAATCCTTCTTCACGGATAGATGCCAGTGGGTTCAGTTGAACTTCACCGCCGCCTACATAGAAGTGGTGAGGATGTGTACCTTTTTCAGGTTTACGCACTTGAACATTTCCTTGGTGTGCCATGATATATTTGCTGATATTACTCTCAGCATCTTCAAGGTCACCGAAGATATTCGCCTCAACTGGACATGCAACAACACATGAAGGCATAAGTCCACCAGCAATTCTGTGTGCACAGTATGTACACTTATCAGCTGTATTTGTTTCAGGATCGATATAGATCGCACCGTAAGGACATGCCATAACACAACCGGCACAACCGATACAACGCTCTTTATCAACGTTTACGATACCATTTTCCAGATAGTGAAGTGCACTAACAGGACAGATTCTTTCACATGGTGCATCGGCACAGTGATTACATCTTAATGGTGTATATGTACGACTTGTATCTGGGAATGTTCCCACGTCTACATATTTAACTCTTAGTCTCCACGAGCTAAGAGGAACCTCATTTTCGACTTTACAAGCTATTTCACAACCCTTGCATCCCATACAAAGGCTAAGGTCTACTAGGAACCCTAACTTCATTGATTCTCCTCAATTTCGTGTTACTTTACACTAGATATTTGATTTTATCTCCGCTAAAGAAGTACCTTATCGTAAGAAAATAGGTGCTTTTTCGCTACTCCGATAATACATCAATTTATTTTAATAGGAACTAAAAATAGGGGTAATTTGAAAAAGAAAGTTAACAAAAAGTTACAAAAAGAGATTAGCGTTTTTTATAAGATAACGCTAAGTTATATTACTTATAAGAAGCAGCCCGTGGCTACTCCTCAATTTTTAAAGCGCCTTTGACTGCTTCAGTGAGAATATCGATCTTTTCGTCGTTATCGTCACTATCTTTAAAGTCTGCCAGACCACTTTTAAGGGTGTCTTTCATCTCAAGCGCTTCAAAAAGTGTCCCGTGTTCATAAACGATTTTACCGCCCTCTTTGCCCTGCATCAATGTACCGATGACCGATGCAACCAAAAGCAGACCGACAACCATCTCAGCTATGCGGTTATCTACTTTAAGCATATTAACAATTTTTAAAAGTGCAGTCACACCGAATGCGATCAGAAGGTAAAGCCCGAGCTCAGCATGCTCTTTGAGTTCATGCATACCTTTTTCGTCATAGACACTTAATATTTCTCCCACTTTCGGACCATCATTTTTCCCGGTAAGGTAGGCTCCAAGAATAGCTATAAACGTAACCAGTAAGGTTACCGCTGCAATGTTTGAGTAACTCTTCTCACCTTTAACAAGGTAAAGTGCCTGAAAGACTAAAGCGACAACAGGCAACGCGATAGCAAAATGTGCTACTGCCGGGTGTAATGTTTCCATCTGTGTTCCTTTTATTTAAGTCTGACCTGAACGGACTTGGCATGCGCGTCAAGTCCCTCAGTTTGTGCCAGTATAACACAATCTTCACCCAACTCCCGGATCGCTTTTTGACTAAATGAGATGATCGAGGATTTTTTGAGAAAGTTCTCTACACCCAACGGAGAGTAAAACTTCGCCGTACCCCCTGTCGGTAGTGTATGGTTCGGCCCCGCCATATAGTCCCCGATAGCTTCCGGCGTGTTCGGTCCCAGGAAAATAGCACCGGCATGCTTGATCGAAGGAAGCAGTTCAAAAGCGTTATTCGTCACAACCTCCAGGTGTTCCGGTGCGATACGGTTCATCAGGTCTATCGCCTCTTCCATCGTCTCTGCTACGATGATAGCTCCGCGTTCATCTATAGATTTGCGGGCGATCGTTTCACGGTCAAGCGTCTGCAATGCTTTTTCGATCTCCTGGGCTGTCTTTCGCGCAATAGCTTCGCTGGTTGTGATCATGATCGAAGACGCCATCTCATCATGTTCCGCCTGGGAAAGCAGGTCGATAGCCAAATGTTCAGGGTTGGCACTCTCATCGGCCAATACACCGATCTCGCTCGGTCCTGCGATCATGTCGATATTGACATCTCCGTAGACCATCTTTTTAGCTGTGGCGACGAAGATATTACCCGGTCCCGTAATCACATCGACCTTTTCGATCGTCTCGGTTCCGTAAGCGAGTGCCGCTACCGCACTGGCACCTCCGACCTTGACCACTTCCGTCACACCGCAAAGGTGACATGCCGCCAAAAGCAGCTCATTAACCTCATCATTAATCGCCGGTGTACATACGACTATACGCTCAACACCTGCGACTTTTGCAGCTACCGCATTCATCAAAAGTGAACTGGGATAAGCAGCCTTGCCGCCGGGGATATAAAGACCTGCACTGTCTACGGGGGTCACCTTCTGTCCCAAAATAGTCCCGTTGGCTTCCGTATCGATCCACGATTTTGGCATCTGCTTTTCATGATAGACCTTGATACGGTCATGCGCTGTATGAAGTGCTCTTTTAAGCTTCTCATCTATACTTTCATACGCTTTTTTCATCGATGCCGGATCCACTTTCAGTGCCGCATCAGACTGGGGCTCCCAGCCGTCAAACTTGGCGATATGTCTCTTGATCGCACTGTTTTTCTCTTCTCGTATCTCGTCAATAATGTTTTGTACAATGGCCGTTACATTGGCGATATCCATCTTTCCACGGCCCAAAAGCTCTGTAAAGTGGGTATCAAAATCGTTCTGTGTCGTCTTAAG
>JBFEYF010000038.1:0-12539 GCA_041562295.1 Sulfurimonadaceae bacterium | reverse complement strand
GAAGCGGAAAAAGAGGGGTTCCACGTCATCCCCAATGCGGATGCCGTCAGCAAGACGATGAACCGGAAACGTATCCGACAGTTTGCGGCCGAAGAGCTGGGCCTTAAGACAGGACCTTACGAGTTCGTCTCGACACTGGAGGAGCTTAAAGCGGCAGCCGAGCGTATGGGCTTTCCCTGTGTTATCAAGCCGGTCATGTCAAGCTCGGGCCACGGGCAGAGTGTCGCCAAGACGGCTGACGATATCGAAAACTCCTGGGAACTTGCAAAAGAGGCACGCGGTGATGCCAGCGAACTGATCGTCGAAGCCTTTATCGACTTTGACTACGAGATCACCCTGCTGACAGCCCGTACCGAAAACGAGACGGTCTACTGCGAACCGATCGGCCATATCCAGCAGGACGGCGACTATATCTTCAGCTGGCAGCCGATGCAGATGAGCGAGACGGCTTTGAACAATGCCAAAGCGATCGCCAAAAGCATCACCGACGGTCTGGGCGGCCGGGGAATCTTTGGTGTGGAGCTTTTTGTCAAGGGCGACACGGTCTACTTCTCCGAAGTGAGCCCCCGCCCCCATGATACCGGGATGGTGACGCTGATCACCCAAAGCCAGAGCGAATTTGCGCTTCATGTGCGTGCCGTACTGGGTCTGCCGTTAGGATTTACCTTCTACGGTGACGGTGCCAGTGCCGCATTTAAATCCGAAGTCGAGTCCCATACACCTAACGTCTCGGTCGATCCGTCACTCTTTAGCGACAACAGCTTTGTGAGAGTCTTCGGAAAACCGGAAGCGCATAAAGGTCGCCGCCTGGCTGTAGCACTGGTACTGGCTCCTGTCGAAAAGGCACTGGAGCAGGCCAAAGCGATCATCTCCAAGATCAAAGACGCTTAGGCACTATGATACGTTCACTCTTCATGACAGCCGGTATAGCCGCATCCCTGATGCTCTGGGGATGTGGTGCTGTCGGTATCGGAAACTCCATCACCGTCAAGGGTAAAGTTCTGGTCAAGGGTCAGGTTCCCCGGACATTTGTCGCACTGAAAGTTCACAGCCGTCTTTACTACAACCTCGTAGGACCGCTGTCCAGAACCCTCAAATCAAGCTATCAGAATAAGACGATCACGATCGAAGGCAAGATCATCAGTAAGGCACTGGGGCCGGGTATGCCTGCACGTCTTCATGTTACCGATATCGTAGAGATTCACAGGCGAAGATAAAACCGCCCGCATGATCATGCGGACAGTAAAGTAAAAAGGAAAAGGAAAGTGGGGCCCGAAGGCCCGCGCGAGCCGTGATGCTTTTAGCTTTTAAAACTTATACGTAGCCATCATACGCGTGTGGTTTTGTTTCAACTCTTTGGTTGTCGTGTCATCGTATTCACTGGTACGCTGTGCATTAAAGATCTTGAACATCCACTTTTTGTTCGGTTTGTAGACCAGGATGATATCTGTCTCTGTCGCATCATTAGCTGCTGCTGTCGCACCTTTGAGTGTTTTTGACTGGCCGTAATCAGCCATCTCTACAACCAGTTTCAACCCTTTCATCAGACCGATTTTAGCACTGATCTTTGAAGCAGACACCTCGTCTCTGTAGGCATTTCTAGAGAAGATCGTACTGGTATAGGCAGGATCTGCACCCCAGACGTTCACCATAGCATCACCGCTTGATGAGTTCATAGCGTAGGAGAGGTTATATTTTCTTTCACCCAGTTTCCCTGCTATACCCACTTTGGCGCCGGTGAGGGCAAAGTCTGATGTAACACTGTTATAATCATAGCTTTGCGTCAAGTATTGCGCGCCCAGAACAAGTTTGGTTGTCTTGCCCATCGGCATCTTGTAATCAGCATCAACATAGAGATTATTGACAATATCCTGGACCATATAATCCCAAGCTCTGATTGTCAGATTTTTTTGCATCTTATAATCAAGACCCAGATAGGTCATACCGGCTGAGTCACTCGGTACACCGCCTAACATTTCGGCAAATCCGACAAATTTTCCCTGCATCTCATAATTATCTATGATCGTCTGTGTCGTGGCACCCGCCGTTCCAGTATTTTCACCGATCAGCGCCGCATCCGCATAAGCACGCGCACCGTAGGCCATCTTGGTCATATGACCTGCAGAGAGCTTCATCGTATCGGTGAGTTTGTTTATGTAGCTCAGACCTTCATAAAAAGAGGGCATCGTACTGAACTTGATCGTTGTCAGCGGTGTTTGAAAGAGTTGACGACCCAGTTTTGCATGATGCGCTTTATCTTTATAATCCAGATACGCTTCTCCCAGTGTATAAAACGGGTCACCGTCATCTGCCGCATTGTTGATAAACATTCCGGATGCCTCTTTATATTCAGCATCATTTCTTTCCGTAAGTCCCGTATCGAAAAGGGCGTACGCATTGATAACGGCACTCAGTCCTCCGGCAAACTTTTCAGTTTTATATTTTACATTGGCCAAGAGTGCTGAACCGGTACTGGGGTCCATCGAATTATCTGTAGCTCCCGTACCCGTGTAGGCACCGTCAACAATATGCATCAACTTTACCATACCGCTGATACCGGGCTCATCACCCTTCTTCTTAGATTTTGTATCTTCCGCCATAACCGGTACCGCCAAGAGTGCAGCGGCCGTTATCGATAGTAACGTCTTTTTCACATTGTCTCCTTACAATCAGTTTATCATTTGATCTAGCATTATGTTTGCTACTTCTATTGTAAGTAACTCTTGTGAATGGTTTGTTAACAGAGTGTTAAGTTTTATTAATAATAAAAAGAAATAGGAAGATAAGTAGCATTTATAAAAGGCGGAGTGCCTTTTATAAAACTATTTGATCGTGAACGTCTCTTTTTTGAGCGTGTAGAACTTGGTAGCGACTTCGGTCTTATCCAGACCGAATTTTTTCAGCGCTTTAGGCTTGACCAGGAAGTGTCCCAGGTGAACAACGACTTTGTCCCCTTTTTGCAGTTTCGTCTGGTACTTAACGACACGCTTTTCATTACCGTGTACCATACTGTCTTTTACGATACTGTCTGCGATCCACGGTGGTGTCGGCTTACCATCTTTTCCGATGACACGCACAAAAGTGTGTGGCTTGAGCTTGATCTCTTTGTCACCTCTGATGATCACGACACGCATCTGGGCCAAACGAAGCGGATGCAGCAGCATCGCATGCGGGCTTTTATTGTTAACCGCGATATCGAAATCATTGATATTTTGAAGAATTTCTATCCCGATATAGTCTGCCAGCATCTCCTGGTTAAAGTGAGCACCCGGGAATCCGTGGAATGTATGTCTCTTTGTATCACGTTGCGTTGAAACAGAGCCGCTCACTTTTGGCATATGGCATGAGACACAGTTGGCACCGTCTATCTCGTTTTTATCGTTTGTCGAACAGACGTTCAGTCCCGCTTTGTTGGCTTTATGGGAGTGGCATCCCATACAGACATTGCCGTTAAGAAAGTTCTTATTGGTAGAAGATGACGTATGGTATTCAGACTTGATCGCATCTTTCATCGTCCCGTAATAGTGCTTGGCCTTTTTTGAGATGATGTTTTTGTTAGACATCTTTCCGTGTTGGATCGCATCGATTCTGTGGCAGTAAGCACAGGAGATCGACGCCTGGTGGGTTTTGTTGTTTGCATCGGGAAGCGCTACGACACCTTTGGCCTGAGGCCCTTTGGCCAACATATCGCCCAGGTTGTCTGCCGTAGGTGTATGACATTTGCCGCATACATACTTTTTGGCTTTTTTGTTTTTGGGGTGTCGGTCCCAAACCGCTTTATGTATCGGGTCCTTTGACGGTGTCGCCTGACTGTGCATCGAGTCACTAAACTCTTTATATATAAGCGGGTGACAGCTTTTACAATCACTGCTTGGTGCGAATTTCATATTTGCATAGGACAAACCTGCAACTGCCGATAAGGCTAAAAGATAACGCAATACCTTCATTCTATCTCCTTGAGAAAAATCTACTTTTTATATTATAGGGGGTAGGTGTAAACCCCTTATTAACCTTTTATTAATAGTATGTTAACAGCTTTATACCGTTTCGACTATGATAATAAACTTATTTATTCCCTCTTTATGGCGGTAATCGAAACCGAACCGATGCTTTTTCAGTATATAGTCCACCAGATAGAGACCCAACCCGAAGCTGTTCTCCGGATTGATGTCACACTTGTTAAACGGCTGCATATAAAAATCGAGTTCATGTTCCAGCGGCTCCCCTTTGCTGCATACGGCGATCTCACCCTCGTCATACTCTATTGTTACTTGTGCATCCTCAGAATATTTCAGACCGTTGTCGATCAGATTTTTCAAAACGATCGCAAAAAGTTCAAAATCAACATCGAGTTTCAGTGAACCGAGGTTGTTTTCGATACTTTCGGGCTCTAAAAAAAGCAGATCCAGAGCCTGGTTAAGTACTTCAGAGACCTGATACGGTTTTTTCTCTATATCATAATCGCATGCCGTGATCTTCTCAATCTGCAAAAACTCGCGCGTCAACAGATCCAAACGCGTAAATACGTTATTGAGTATCTCTTTGCTTCGCGACGCTTCCAAGAACTCTAACGAGAGTTTTCCTTTGGTGATCGGCGTCTTGAGTTCGTGGGTTATGTTTCGGAGGAAAATGGCCCGTCCCTGGATAAGCCCCTTGATGCGTTGCGCCGCTTTGTTAAACTCACGGCTTACCTGTGCGATCTCATCTTTACCCCTGGTGTCAAAACTTTCGTCCAGTTTTCCTTCACCGAAACGCTGAATATGGCGCTGCAGGGGCTTAATCGGATAAAGACTGATCGCAATGGATATAAAAAGGGCTACCAGGATCAGAACAAATGCCGCATAAAGCCACCAGACATAGTTCACTTCAATAGGCGTCGAGATGGTATCTTTTAAAAGTATGTCGCCCACATTTTTAGGCGTGATGATATAGCGTATGCCGTTCTCTTTATAGATACGAAAGTCCCCTTTGGCACACGATACTTGATCCATCGGGGTACTTTTCCAGAACTTCTCATAAAGGCTCTTTTCATTGACCACCTTGATCTTGCGCTTTAACAGCGCCTTCATCATCTCCTGCTGGCTTCCCCCGCCATAACGCCACCGCATGATCGACATGGCAATGTGGTGGTAATGGACACGCATCTTATCCTGCTGTGAGGCAAATTCACTCTCATACATCACTTTAAAGAGTGCCGTCATAGCCAAAAAGGCGATAAAGAAAAAGAGGATGATCTTAAAGAGTATCGAATGCCTGTTCACAGTTTCATCCGATAGCCGATGCCGCGAATCGATTCGATATATTTGGGGGCACGTGGTGTATCTCCCAGCTTTTGCCGTATCCTGCTTACAATGACATCGATACTGCGTTCTCCGCTTTCCCAGTTCATACCTTTGACATTATCGAGGATATCATCACGAGAGAGTACCATACCGCGGCGCTTTAAAAAAAGGTACAAAAGACCGTACTCTGCGACCGTCAGATCCAACGGTTGATCATGATGTGAGATGACCATCCTGGATTCGTCTATGCCAAAATCATCGAAACGGTCTATCGTGTCCGTACCGCTTTTGCGTCTGAGCACGGCCTGTATTCGTGCTACCAGCTCACGCGGATCATAAGGTTTGGGAAGATAGTCATCCGCCCCTTTTTCCAAAGCCAAAACCTTGTCACTGATATGATCTCTTGCGGATGAGATAATGATCGGCGTATCAAAACTGCTGCTTAGACGTTCGCATAGGACCAATCCGTCCATGCCGGGAAGTGTCAAATCAAGCACAACAAGACTGTATTTTTTCGAACTAAGGCGCTCAATTGCATCTTTGGGATCAGGACATACATCAACATCCATCCCGTACCCTTTAAGGTAGTCACTGAGTAATAGTGCGATCTCGCGATCATCTTCAACCATTATAATATCTATACGATCACCCATAAAAACCTGCTTTGTGATTTTTATAGATTATACATAACTGTTGTTTAAACTTATAAAGAGAAAAGCCCGCTTTTTTGTGCCACAAAAGAAACCATCTCATCCAGTGGCATTGTAGCGTCGATATGGTAGTGTGCACGGGCTTTATAGTGCGCTTCGCGTTCACTGAAAAGTTCACGTGCTTTTGATTCGTCCGTAAAAAGCGGTCGTTTCGCTTTTTGCTCGCTATCCATACGTGCCAGGATCGCATCAAAAGATATATCCATATAAAAGACCGTTCCCATCTCGGTCACATCTTCATAATAGATAGGCAGACCGCCGCCTGTCGCCACAATGCTTTGGCGAACATTACGTGCGATCCATCCGGATACTTGAGCCTCCATCGCTCTAAAATAGCTCTCACCGTTAGATGCAAAGATCTCCTTGATAGAACGTTGCTGTTCCGATTCAATGAGATCATCGGTATCCAAAAACCAAAAACCGCTTTTTTGGGCAAGATAGTGGGCTAAGTGACTTTTACCGGAACCCATAAATCCGGTAAGAATGATATTATCTGATTTTAATGACATAGCTGTTTTTATAAGATTTTATCTGATATTCGTACTGACCGTCAAGCTCCACAACCACACGGTAATATCCGTCATGGTTGCCGATACGCACAGCCTTAAAAGGTCTGGAGAAGTCGGTAAATTTTTTGGAGAGGAATTTGGAGTTGCGTTCAAAATCAATAACGACACGGTGGGGATTGGCCAGCATAAAGTGTCTCAGCATGCGATTGGTCGTTGAGATTTTCATCTCGCTGTTTTTTGTTGCAAAATCGATGAACTTAAGATTTGCCCTGCTTTGATACTGTTTTGATTGTTCAGGAGCGTGTTTGTGCCTGATGTTGATCGGCATGTGCCAGTCGACGCTCTTATCAAGTTCCTTGACCGATTTTCCGATCGATCCGTCAAGGTTTTGGTATTCGACAATGATCCGTTTTACCGATCGGGCCGTACTGGGCAGTGTAAAAGATTCATTTTTGAGTTTACCCAGGATTTTGGGCATATTGGTAGATATAGGGAACTCGCCTTCACCCACAACCTCGGCAAAAGGGTTGTCTCTGGAGAATAGCAGTGACATGCAGATCATAAAAGCATAAACGATTCGCATCCGGCTCCCTATTTTTTAGCTGTTATCTCTTTGAGCTCAAAATACTCTTTTTGCATCAGAGCATTCTCCTCTTTGAGCTTCTTCACCTCGCTGGTAAGCGTCGACTCATACTCCTGAAGCTGTAAAAGGGCCTCAAGAGAGTTGTTCCCAAACAGAAGGTTACCTATATAGATCCCTATGGTTATAACGATGATCGCAATCGTTATGACTTTCCCCCATCCCAGACCGAAATGTTGTTCGGCCCAGTTTTTAGGTTCTTCCTGGGAAAGTAACGCTTCCTGTTCAGTCATCTTATGCGAATAGAGATTGGCCCAGGTACTCACCGTAGATAAGTTCGTTTTCGATCTCTAGCAGACGGTTATACTTAGCAGTTCTTTCGCCGCGTGCCGTTGATCCTGTTTTGATCTCACCACAGTTAAGTGCTACAGCAAAATCAGCGATAAACGCATCTTCACTCTCACCCGAACGGTGACTCATTACAGTTTTGTAACCGTTTCTTTGCGCCAAACGCACTGTCAGCATCGTCTCAGAAACGGAACCGATCTGGTTAGGCTTGATAAGAATAGCATTACCGACACCTTTTTCGATACCTTCAGCCAAAATATTCGCATTGGTGACAAATAGATCGTCACCTACAAGCTGAACTTTATCACCAAGCTTATCTGTAAGTACTTTCCATCCGTCCCAGTCATCTTCGCTCAGGCCGTCTTCGATCGATACGATCGGGTATTTATTACAAAGGTCTACATAGTATTCAACCAGCTCTTCGCTGCTTACCGTACGGTTTTCAGACTCAAGTCTGTACCCGCCGTCTACGACAAGCTCAGATGCAGCAACATCCAGAGCGATACACATATTCTCACCAGGCTTGTAACCCGCTTTTTCGATCGCCTGCATGATCACCTGGATCGGTTCTTCGTTACTGGATAGATCCGGTGCAAAACCACCCTCATCACCCAGTGCCGTATTGTGTTTGCCATCTTTTAGGATCTTTTTAAGGTTATGGTAAACCTCTGCAGAAGCACGAAGGGAGTCGTGGAAATCTTCAAACCCTACCGGCATGATCATATACTCCTGGAAATCCACAGAGTTGTCCGCATGGCTGCCGCCGTTGATGATGTTTAGCATCGGTACCGGCATAACCATAGCATTGGCACCGCCCAGGTAACGGTAAAGCGGCATATTCAGGTTTTTAGCAGCCACACGTGCCACAGCCATAGATACACCTAGAACCGCATTCGCTCCAAGGTTTGAGTAGTTTTCTGTACCGTCAACCTCTTTCATCACAGCATCAACCGCTGCCTGGTTAAACGGGCTCATGCCGATAAGTGCATCGGCAATCTGAGTATTAACATTCTCAACAGCTTTAAGAACACCTTTACCCATATAACGCTCATCACCGTCACGCAGTTCTAATGCTTCACGTTTACCGGTACTTGCACCGCTTGGTACGATCGCACTTTCACTTGTTCCGTCACTTAGTGTCACTGTCGCCTTAACCGTAGGGTTACCACGGCTGTCCATTACTTCGATTGCTACTACGTCTTCAATAAATACCATTATAAATCTGCCTCATCTACTTCGTCAGCATTCATCTCAAGCATATTGCTCATTCCTAATGCCGCTTTGATTTTTTCTTCTATCTCTGTCGCCAATTCCGGTTTCTCTTTGAAAGCGGCCTTGACATTTTCACGTCCCTGACCCAGTTTCTCATTATTATAGGAGAACCAGGCACCTGCTTTTTCTATGATATCAAGTTTCACACCATAATCGACAATTTCACCCGCTTTGGAAATTCCTTCACCGAACATGATATCAAATTCTGCCGTTCTAAACGGTGGAGCCACCTTGTTTTTGACAATTTTCGCTTTAGTACGGTTACCGATCTGGCTTTCGCCCTGCTTGAGCGTTGCGATACGTCGGATATCGATACGGACCGATGCGTAAAACTTCAGCGCGTTTCCGCCCGTTGTCGTTTCAGGACTTCCGTAACCCGTCATACCGATCTTCATACGAATCTGGTTAATAAAGATAACCGTGGTATTCATCTTGTGAAGGATCGATGTCAGTTTACGAAGCGCCTTACTCATCAGACGTGCCTGAAGACCGACCTGCTGATCACTCATCTCCCCTTCGATCTCGACTTTCGGAGTCAATGCCGCAACCGAGTCGACGACGATCAGGTCAACCGCGCCGCTTCGTGCGATCGTCTCCAAAATATCCAGAGCCTGCTCACCGTAATCCGGCTGTGACACCAAAAGATTATCGATATCTACCCCGAGGTTTTTCGCATAGGTAACATCCAAAGCGTGTTCTGCATCGATAAAGGCACAGACACCGCCTTTTTTCTGCGATTCCGCGATCAGATGCAGCGTCAGCGTCGTCTTACCCGAACTCTCCGGTCCGTAGATCTCAATAATACGCCCTTCCGGGACACCGCCGATACCCAAAGCCATATCCAGTCCCAAAGAACCTGTAGATATCGCCTCAATCGGTTCAAATACCTTGTCGCCAAGGCGAACCATAGCACCTTTACCAAACGCTTTATCAATCTGCTTAAGCGCCAGATCCAGTGCTTTTTGTTTGTTTTCGTCCATCTACTTATCCTTTAGAAACAGCGAAAATATTTCGCATTTTATCGTTTTTTAGTTAAAATTCCCATTAGAAATAACGGCAGAAAATTTTTCTGTTTTTATCCTTTTTTCCTATTCGATAAAAGCAGAAAAATCTTCATCCGTCCCCAAGGAATTTAATTGAAGAAGATCAGTATAGCCCATTCACCGGATGCCGATGACATTTTTATGTATTTTGCCATAAAATTTGGATGGGTTCAGCCAAAAGGGGTGCAGTTTGATAACATTGCCCTTGATATTGAGACGCTAAACGTCGAAGCGCTTAAAGGCACTTATGACATCTCCGCGATCAGCTTCGGTATGTATCCCAAGATCAAAGACCAGTATGCCCTTTTAAAAACAGCCGTCAGTTTTGGCGAGGGGTACGGTCCCAAGATCATGAAACGCAAAGGGACGACACTTAAACCCCATATGAAAGTTGCCCTAAGCGGTACCCATACGACCAACGCCCTTCTTTTTAAGATCGCCTATCCCAAGGCACGTATCGTCTATATGAACTTTTTGGAGATTGAAGATGCCGTGACCAACGGAGACGTCGATGCCGGTGTACTGATCCACGAAAGCATCCTCACCTACAACGACAAACTTGAAGTCGAACGGGAACTGTGGGATATCTGGCTCGAGCTTTCCGGAGGCGGCCTGCCGCTTCCATTAGGCGGTATGGCGCTGCGCCGTTCCATCCCCCTCACCTCGGCAATCTCATATGAAAAAACCCTTATCGATGCCGTCAGGGTAGCGAATAACAACCGCCCTATTTTGGCAAAAATGTTGATTGAACGTGATCTTGTCCGCATCGATGCCCCGACGCTTGACAAATACCTGGATCTTTATGCCAATGACCATTCGGTACTTTTAAGCGATCTGCAGTATGATGCTATAGACAAGCTTTTTGAGATAGGTTTTGAACACGGGTTTTTCGATGCTCCGATAAAATCAAGAGATTATATCATACCTGATGAGTATGAAGAAAAAAGGTACAGCTAGATGCAAGACGAGCTTTTGGGACTGGGCGTAGAGACCTTTAAACTGGCACTTTATCTGGCACTTCCGGCACTCTTGGTAGGTATGTTTGCCGGTCTTGCTGTCAGTATCTTCCAGGCCACGACCCAGATCAATGAGATGACCCTCTCCTTTATCCCGAAGATCATCGCTGTTATCGCCGTCTTGATTTTGACGATGCCCTGGATGCTCAATATGACCATCGAGTTTACGACACGAATTCTCAATATGATCCCCTCATTTATCCAGTAACCGCCCATGGGATATAAAAAAGTAGATTTCAGCCACTTCACATCCATCGGTATCGGTCCCGAATCCGATGTATTTATCATCGAAAAAGATAGACTCTTTCCCGAAGGTCACACCATCATCGGCCACGGGAACAACCTGCTTATCGGCCCCAACCACCCGCCGCTGATGATGCTCTCCAAGGATTTTGACTATATCAAAATCGAAGAGGGTAAACTGATCGTGGGTGCGGCAACACCCAGCGGGAAAGTGGTCAGTTTTTGCAAAAAGCATGATATAGCCCATTTTGAGTTTTTGATGAAACTTCCCGGTGTGATGGGGGGACTGGTTAAGATGAATGCGGGTCTTAAAGAGTATGAGACTTTTAACCACCTTCTTGGGATCGTCACTTCCAGAGGCTACATCCCCAAAGAGAAGATACCCTATGCCTACCGTCATACCGATATCGACGATGTCATCTTCGAAGCCCACTTTGAGATAGAAAAGGGGTATGACCAGAAGATGGTCGATCTTTTTTTAAAGATGCGTGACAACCAGCCCCAGGCAAAAAGTGCGGGAAGCTGCTTTATCAACCCCGAAGGTGATTTTGCGGGTCGGCTGATCGAAGCAGTAGGTCTCAAAGGTGAAAAAAGTGGGGATGTCTCCTTTAGCAGTGTCCATGCCAACTTTTTGGTCAATGAAGGTCACGGCAGCTTTGAAGATGCCATCTATTTGATAGATGAGGCCAAAAAGCGCGTAAAAGCGCAGTTTGACATCGATATGAAGGTTGAGATCGTTATCTTAAATTAGATCTCAAGCTTGACAAAAGCACCGGCGAAAGTACCGTCAAGACCGACGTTGATATAGATACTGTCTGTTGGCATATCCAGCGTCAGATCCATAGTTCGCATACCCGCTTCGACACCCAGGCGTAAGAAATCTGTCAAATCTACCGTATAGTCGACTTTAAAGATCTGTTCCGTGAAGGTCAGGTCTACCGAATCACTTCCGGGGAACTTTTTATACTCTAACTCTATACCTAGTCCCTCGACAAAATCGAAAAGCTCGAAACGTCCGTTGAGATAGACATAGACTGCCGGTGCACCGATATCGACAGTTTGAGACAGACCGGTTCCCTGCTCGATACTGGTTAACTGTCCTACAATCACTTTGGCACCGACACCGAAATTAAGATCTAGTCGTTCGTCAAAAAGATCTACGTCATAAAAAAAGATCGCATCGACATTATCAAGCAGAAGGTCCGATTTGATATTGGTATCAAAGGTATAGGGTCCGAAAGTAAAGGTCGTTGTCGATGTACCTGAAAACGGCATCTTGGCATACTCTACCCTGATATGTGGAATCAACGGTATCGGGTGCTGAAACTCTGCCCAGAGATAATTTGCCGTACCGTCTTCGATACCGAAGTCATTGGTCAAATCGATGTAGCTGGATGATGAGTTACCAAACTGTCCTGTCGGTGCGCCGACGCTCCAACTGCCCATACCTGCTTTGATGTCAAAATAATCACCGCCGTCTGCAAAAAGAAGGGTTGTGCTAGCGACAATTGCGAGAGTTGCGTTTTTAATATGCTT
>JBFEYF010000037.1:0-12701 GCA_041562295.1 Sulfurimonadaceae bacterium | reverse complement strand
GAGTATCTCATATCCGCGATACCGCCTTCGAAGATCAAATCAACGATAAGCTTCATCTCGTGTAGACACTCGAAGTATGCCATCTCTTCAGGATAACCCGCTTCTGTAAGCGTCTCGAAACCTGCTTGGATAAGTGCAGAAACACCACCACAAAGAACTGCCTGCTCACCGAACAGGTCTGTCTCCGTCTCATCTTTGAAAGTCGTCTCGATGATACCTGTACGACCGCCGCCCACTGCAGAAGCGTAAGAAAGAGCAAGCTCTTTCGTCTTACCGCTTGGGTCTTGACCGATAGCGATAAGGTCAGGGATACCGCCGCCTTTTACGAACTCAGAACGAACTGTGTGACC
The DNA here is from genome assembly GCA_041562295.1 of Sulfurimonadaceae bacterium. Lineage (GTDB taxonomy): Bacteria > Campylobacterota > Campylobacteria > Campylobacterales > Sulfurimonadaceae > JBFEYF01. The sequence goes on along the minus strand of JBFEYF010000037.1, from coordinate 12,351 downwards.
CGGAGCTTTAGGAGCGACCATCATGACGTTGATGTCGGCTGCCGGCTGGATACGTCCGTAGTGGATCGAAAAACCGTGACCGAATGCGATCGTAGCACCCGACTTTAGGTTTGGAGCGATCTCGTTAGCGTAGATCTCTGCCTGGTTTTCATCAGGAAGAAGGATCATAACGACATCAGCTGCTGCTGTAGCGTTTGCTACTGTCATAACCTGGAAGTTTTTCGCTTCAGCTTTTTTCCAGCTTGATCCGCCTTCGCGTAGACCGATGATAACTTCTACACCGCTGTCGCGTAGGTTTTCTGCATGTGCGTGACCTTGTGAACCGAAACCGATCATCGCAACTTTCTTGCTCTTGATGATATCTAGGTTACAATCTTTGTCATAATATACGTTTAATGCCATAGGAGTGTCCCTCTAAGAATTTTTGCGCCATTATATCCAAACTATTGTTAGATTTATCTTTGAAAACCATTTAGACTCTAAAAAGAGTTTTTCTGCCTCCGCCGTGGAAGCGGACAGCATCAGGAAACTCTGCTTTGCCAAAGAATTAATTAACTTTTCTTACTCTATAATAGTGAATTAAATTGAATCAATTTTATTCAAAAGGCTTTACCTTGGACAAAATATTAGTTGACCAGATTAAACAGCTTCCTCCGCTTCCGGAATCGTGCCAGCAGATCGAGTCGGTCTATCATGATGAGAACTCCACGTTTGACGACCTGATCAAGATCCTTGAAAAAGATCCGATGCTGACAGCTGACCTGCTTAAAGCTGCCAACTCGCCGCTGTACGGCTTTTCCCGCGAGATCAACACGCTTGCCCAGGCGGTATCGCTTTTCGGTATGGGTACGGTACGCGGTTTTGCCCTGGCGACCATCATCAAAAAGAGCTTCAAGCTTGACCTCTCCCCTTACGGTCTGAGCAATGCGGTCTTTTCCAAGCTTTCGGAGATGCAGCACGCTTTAATGGTCAACTGGTGTCTGCGTTCCAATCCCAAAGATCTGAATGTCCTATCCCCTGCCGCATTTTTGGTAGAACTTGGCAAGGTCATTATCGCTAACTGTGTTATGACTCACGACAACCTGGATGCCTTTAAATCGGCGCTCTCCTCCAAAGAGACAGTCGAAGAGGCTGAAAAAGCGGTCTGCGGTTCGGCGACACCGGAAGTTGCGGGTGCCGTCTTTGACTTTTGGAAGTTTGAAGAGGAGCTTGTGCAGGTGATCACCCATGCCGATGAGCCCGAAGAGGCGCCTGACCATATCCAGCGTTATGCCCAGATGTTGCAGGTCGTTCGCCGTGCCGTGACGATCGAAGCACAGATCACCGATACCAGCCTGGCAGATGCCATGTCACTGGTCAGAGAGTATGGTTTTAACGAAGATATCTTCTCCACTGCCGTACAGAAACTCCACATCTAACGCTATATGAAACAACTGCTTCGCAAGCTTATTGCGGGGGTTGAAGCGCGCTTTCTCAATACCCGTGAAACAGAACTTTTAAAACAGATCGATCCTGAGATCCTCAAAGAGGATGATGACGGGCTGCTTCGATTCAACTCCAAATTCAAACCCGGCGTACTCAAGTTCAAACCCGACGGGGCACCGATCTTTATCGGTCTGGATGAGAGCGAGCCTTTGAACCTGCACAGCGAATATATCGCCAATGCCCGTGAAAACGACATCATCATCGTCCAGCGTATCATGGGCCGTGCCAAGAAGAGTGCCGCCAAAGTGGTCGCCGTCGTCGAGCATGACCTCACCTACAGTGTCGGTATCATCACCGCCACCGAAAACGGCAAGAAGCTGCTCGATCTTTATACCGACATCAATGTCAACTGCGACAAGGACCAAGGGTGGATCAATGCCCAGGAGACCGACCGTCTCTTTTTGGTCGACAACCGTCATAACCGGATCATCAAAGAGATCGGGGATATCAACGATCCCACCGTCGATGAGGCGATCTCCATGGCCAAGTACAACAAAGAGGAGGCCTTTCCTCTGGCTGTGACCGAAGAGGTCGCCGCTATCGATTTGAAGGTTGATATCAACGACTACCCCGAGCGTAAAGATCTGCGTGACCTCCCCTTTTGTACGATCGACCCCGTCACCGCCAAAGATTACGACGATGCGATCTACTATGACACCGACAAGCAGACCCTCTATGTGGCCATCGCCGATGTCAGCAGCTACGTCAAAGCGGAGTCCCCTCTGGATGCCGAAGCCTACCGCCGCGGCTTTTCGATCTATTTCCCCCACAAATCGGTCCCGATGCTGCCCAGAGAGCTCTCCGAGACGCTCTGTTCGCTCCAACCCCATGTGGACCGTCTCGCTTTTGTCTTCGAGATGCCGGTCAATGCCCAGATGATAGAGATCGAAGAGGCCAAGGTCTATGAAGCGGTGATCCACTCTGCGCGCCGTTTCAACTATGACGAGATCGATGCCTATCTTGAGGGAGAAAATCCGCAGGACGATACCGATGCTCAGATTCTAACGTGGCTCTTCCCGCTGCAGGAGATGATGGACCGCTTCCGCGAAAAACGGATGAAGAAGGGGTACCTTTTCCGTTCGCCCGAGATCGAGATGCGTATCGACGACAAAGGGATGATCACCCACACCGAACACGCCAAGGAGACCCCGTCGCATGCCCTGATCGAAGATTGTATGCTTTTGGCGAACATCGAAGCGGCCCACTGCTTCGCCACGGGGCTCTTTCGCGTACATGAGTCGCCAAGCCTTGCCAAACTGGACAACCTCTACAGCCAGCTGGCGATGATGGGACTGCGCTTTAAACTCTCGGCCAACCTCAAAGAGACGATCACCAATATCCAACGGGCCGCCGACGAGATGGACCGCCGTATCGAGGTCGATACCCTGCTGATCCAGACACAGATGCAGGCGCACTACAGCCCCGATAATCTCGGCCACTTCGGCCTGGGGTTTGACGCCTATGCCCACTTCACCTCACCGATCCGCCGCTACTCAGATCTGATCGTCCACCGTCTTATCAAGGCGATCCAGGCCAAAGACAAAGATGAGATCAGCAAGACGCTGCAGCCGATACAGGCGACCGCGATCGATGTCTCAACCAAAGAGCGCGAGTCGGCCGATGTCGCCGCGGACTTTGCCAAGCGCAAGTATGCCCGCTGGGCACGGGGACATGTCGGCAAAAGCGTCACCGCAACCGTGACCTATCTCAGCGAAGATATGCCCAAGGCTGTCACCGAAGCACCGATTGTCGGTGCCAATCTTATTTTGGACCCGCTTCCCGAAAGCATCACCCTCTTTGACAAGGTGATCGTCTCGATCAAGGAGGCCAATATCAAAAACTGCAAGATCTACGCCACGTTTGAAGAGCTGGCCGCAGACCAGACGGGAGAAGCGTGATGCGGCACTATGAGATCGCCGGTGCCATGAACTCGGGCAACCTTCCGCGGGCCATGATGCTTTTTGGAGAGTCCACTTTTATGATCGACTACTGGATCTCCCAGCTCGCCCGTTTTTACGCGCCGCAGGATGAGGCGTGTAGGCTTTATTTCCAGGAGTATAACTTCTCCGCCGCCAAAGCGCACCTCTCCCAGGGGTCGCTCTTTGGAGGGTCTAACCTTTTGATCGTCAAGTCGGAGAAGAAAGTAGCCAAAAAGGAGCTCGATGAGCTGGTGGAGATGACCCAAAAGGCCCCCGATAACTTCTTTATCTACGCCTACTACGGTACCGACTATAAGACATCGAACAAATCCTTTACCAAGAAGAATGTGACGGAAAATGTCCGTTTCTTCGCACCCAGCTTTAAAGATGCGATGGGATTGCTGCAGCAGGAGTGCCAGCGTCTGGGGATCAAAGTCGACCAGTATGTACTGGCCCATCTTTATAACTCCCAAAACGGGGATATCGCACTCTCGGTCAATGAACTGAGTAAACTCTCTATCATCGACCGCCCCATAGAGACCAAAGATATCGACGCCCTGGTCTACTCTCTGGCCGAGGTCAAACTCGATGATATCATCGCGGACCTGCTCTCAAAGAAAGATTTCCGAAAAGACCTCTCGACCCTTTTGGAGAGCGGGGAGGAACCGATCAAGATCATTACCAATATTTCGGGGTTTGTCTCGCAGCTTTTTATGTTTGTAGCGCATATGAAACTTGAAGGCAACGCCAGTTCCCAGGCGGTACTGGGCTACCGTCTGCCGCCGCATCTGGAAAAACAGCGTGCCGATCAGGCTAAAAAGTTCTCACTGGGAACCTATACCAAGATGCTGCAGCTGCTTTTAGAGTGTGAATATGAGATCAAGTCTCCGGGAAGTCATGACAAGCAGGCGCTGCTGTTTGCAACGCTTTTAAAACTGCAGTCACTGATTTAAGCGTTAGGGTTGCGGGATCGAATCGACCAGCGCTTTAAGTTCTGAATAGTTTCCCTCATAATCATAAGACGTATCAGCCGCCTTGCCCGCCTGTTCCATCGTCAAAGCCAGATCGGATATCGGTGTGAGACGCAGGTTGGCTGCTGAGCCTTTAAGTGAATGGGCATGCAGTCCGATCTTCTCATAATCTTGTGAAGCGATCGCCTCGGAGAGCTGCTCAAATATCGTAACCGACTCGTTGATAAACGATCCGATCAAAAGCGGAATATGTTTTTCTGGGATTTTTAGCGCTTCGGCAATCTCACTGTAATTGACTGTCATGATATACCCTGTCTCTTTGTGGTGTAATGTCATAATGATACACTATTTAACTTATAGTACTCTCAATCGGCAACTTCACGATCTAAATAGTCGCCAAAGCCGTTAATCAGGGCATGGTCATCATCATAGACCTTGCAGGCGCTCTTTTGAAAGTAGTCCAAAAGTTCCCCGATATCAAGTTTCTCGTCATCGATACCCAAAAGCACCGCAGATGCCCGGGTAAAGGGGTGTGTGCGGTTATACTCTGTCAGCTCCTGGGCCAGTTGCAGACTCTGCTTTGTAAAATGGGTTCCCTGCGCATACCCTATGAGCTTCAGCGGTTCTATGACCGGGTTGATAAGTACGGCATCGATCCCGTAGCGTTTAGCCAGATACTGGGCCAAAAACGCACCCATCGATGCACCATACACAGAAGTGATCTGCTGCGTTTGTACAATCCTCTCCAGCTGATCCAGCGCCCCGGGCAGATCATGATACTCGACAGTGGGAATAATAACCCGCTCTTTGCCTACCCTTTCTAGCAGCTGACGGCACTTGTTGCAGCGGCTGTCAGAACCGAAACCGTGAATAAATAAAAACACTCCCATCCTTTGTAACTTAAACTATTCCTAATATCCTACTAAAATTTTGAATTTAAAACTATCCAAGTTCTCATTTATGTACAATACGGAAACATTTATTAAAATCAGAACTATTGGAACAACTATCATGATGAAAACATTTAATCTGGTCGAAGAGACGATCGCAGTCAATCAGGTCGACTTTATCTCGGCGGTGAATAAAGGTGCCGAGTTTGCCATCACTTACGAAGGTGAGATCGTCACGGGTGATCTTGAAACGATCACGCTTCCGGTCATCTTCAAGGGTAAGGCCACACGCCAATCTGCGGTCAGTGCCAAGCCGACACCCATTACCGAGGCCCTGGGGAAACATTACAGGATCGCACTCAACGGTCCCAAGCTTGAGATCAAAGCGAGTATGAACTGGCAGGAGATCATCGGATTTAATATGGACTCGGCAAGCTATGATGATACCACAGGCGACGGTATCTCGCACTTTACAGACCGGGAAATGGAAGATATGGGATGGCATGCTACGGAGTTTGACATCACCTACCGTACGATGGTAGAGCACCTGGAGTCCAATGTAGAGGGTCTCATCTTCTGTATCGAGCAAAAAGACCCCTATCAGTTCTCCGGATTCGGATTTTTTGCCGATGATGCCCAGGCTAGAGAGGTACTCAAAACGTTTCTTGTCGCGACCATCAAGGAGAAGATGGCTACAGACGAGATCTATGCCAAAGAAGGTTTAGATGATGATCAGATCGAAGCCCTGGAGTTTTTCGGCATCGATGTCTAGATCTCGTAAATAAAGGGCTGATAACGCTGATCGAGATCCGAGAGCTTGACACTCAACTGCTCTTTGATCCGGGAGGTCATATCCTCCCAAAAATGGTGCAGTACCGAGCTCTCCTGGTTTTTCTGCTTGATCGTAAAAAGCGTCGGTTCGACGGTATCCACGATCTCAAAGACCGTAATCTGGGAAGGGTCTTTCCCAAACTCAAATCCCCCTGCCGCCCCGCGCATACTCTTTAGAAAACCCGCTTTTTTCAGTTTGGACATGATCTGTTCCAAATAGGGAGGCGATACGTCGATAAGCGCCGCGATCTGCTTCACCTGCATCGGCTTGAGATTGGGTGAACGCGAGAGTATATACATAGCCTGCAGAGCATAATGCCCCTTGGAAGAGATACCCTTCACACTCGCACCCACTTTTTATAGATATGGTACAGATGACACCCGATGCAGTAGGAGAAAAATATCTCCATCATCGTACAAAGCATAAAGAGCACTCCCACGGCAAAACTGATCGATACAAGTCCCGTATGACCCAAAAGGATCATCGCAACGACCATAAAAAGTCCCATAAAGGCTGCAACCCGTTTGGCACCGGCATCAGCCATGACCGTTTGCATGTGAAAAAGATATTTGATCAGTGTGGAGATCTGAAATACGGGGCTGAAATATTTCGGCAAATAGATACGGATCAAAAAATCCGCAGCCACGATATAAAGCAGCCAGATCTGTCCTGTCGCCAGATAAGCGACGATCAACAAAGAGACCGGCAGCGCATTGATCCGGGCAACGGTACCGTCAATTTGCCTAAAAAGCAGCGGACAGGATGCATGCATAATTTTTCCTTATCTTTAATTGAGTAATAGTATCCATATATAATTAAAAAAGTCAATATTTATAACCATTATAGTTTTATATAAATGGCTTTTTCGAGTTCCATAATAGACTTAATATCGAATATATAACTATTTTAATTTTATTTATGGAACCAAAAACAGTGAAAGGGTACAGAAGAATTGTAAATTTTATGAAAAAAGTGTCTGTTTAAATCTGAAGGTAACGTTCGAGGATAATTTTGGCGGAGAGAGAGTCGATACGCCCATCTTTTTTATGGCGGATCTCCCCTTTCATCATCGACTCCGCTTCGAAGGAGCTGAAATCTTCGTCCTGGTAAGCGACTTCCCCTTCAAAGCCGACCAGTTTTAAAAAGTGTTCGACGCGGCGGCGCATCTCGGCTTCGCTCTCGGGGTTCATGGGAATCCCCACTACCAGAATTTGAGCACCCCACTCATCCAGTACTTTTTTGACATCCGTTGCAGCCTGGTTACGGTTTTTACGCAGTACCGCAGGAAGCGGTGTAGCGATCTTGCCGTCGGGTGAGTAGGCAAGACCGATGCGTTTGAGCCCCAGGTCCATCGCGATATATTTTTTCATCTATTTACCCAGACAGAAGTTGCCGAACATCTTATCCAGCATCTCGTCATACTCCATAGGGCGGGTGATCGATGCGATCGAGGTAATGGCGCTGTTTAGGTGAAAAGAGAAGAACTCCAGTTCATTATCATGCAGCGGTTCACGTGCCAGTTCGATCTCTTTGACAGCCTGCTCGACCGCTTCGATCTGCCGCTTCGATATCAGGGTGTTATCTTCACTGATATTACCCTGGTCCATAAGAGCCGAGAGGGTATCCACAAGAAGCTGGGTCGAGCCTTTGCAGCTTAGTGCGATCGGGTCGAAACGCTCCAGCGCTTTTCTGTCCAGTTTCGGGGAGAGGTCGGATTTATTGATCACCGTGACGATCTTTTTAGTGCTGTAGTCGTTCAGGATCTGGATGATCTTCTCATCCTCGCTGCCCAATGACTGCGAACCGTCAAAAAGTGCGATGACGATATCCGCCTCTTCGACCGCCTCCAGACTCTTTTCGATACCGATCTTCTCGATCGTATCGCTGGCATGACGGATACCCGCCGTATCGATGATACGGATCAGGTGGGTGCCGATCTTGATACTCTCTTCGATCGTATCACGTGTCGTACCTGCGATATCGCTGACGATAGCGCGGTCATAGCGCAACAGTGCATTCAGCAAGGAACTTTTCCCTACATTGGGGCGCCCGATGATTGCGACTTTATACCCTTCTAAAAGTGTCATGCGCTGGCGGCTTGTCTGGGCCGATTCGCTTAAGAGTGTTGCGATCTTCTCCAGACGGCTGTCCATCTGGTCGATCATATCCTGGGGCAGATCCTCCTCGGCATAATCGATGGTCACTTCCGAGTAGGCGATCAGCTCCAAAAGCTGGTCACGCACCGATTCGATAAAGGTGCGAAGCTCCCCTTTCATCTGTTTACTCAAGATACGGGCGGCGTCCTCGCTTTTGGCTTCGATCAGGGTGGCTATCGCCTCCGCCTGGGTCAGGTCGATGCGTCCGTTAAAAAAAGCTCTCTTGGAAAACTCTCCGGGCTGGGCCAGTACCGCACCCTGTTTTAACAGCTCATCCAGAAGCATCGAAGCGACGATCACACCGCCGTGACACTGAAACTCCACCACATCTTCGCCGGTAAAACTCTTTGGACCCTGAAAATAGAGTACGATCGCTTCATCGATCACACTGCCGTCTGAGGCATATAAGGTCTTGAGGTGGGCATAACGGGGGGAGAGTGTTTCGCTTTGGGAGATCTTCTGTGCGATGCCAAGAGCTTCACTGCCGCTGAGGCGCACAATAGCGATCGATCCGACACCGTGTGCCGTCGCAATCGCCGCAATGGTCTTTTCCATCAGTTGGATCTAAATGAGTTGATGATGATATATTTCAGGCCGTCGCGATTGGTACGGATGGCGACATATTTATCCGGATAGGTCGAGCGCAGTTTTTTCAGTGCGATCTGCACCAGTACCCCGTCAAGTATCTTGGTCTGTGCACGCCCTTCCCTGTCGATCTGGGAGTAGATCCCTTCCAGGTATTTATGAACCATCTCTTCCTGGTTTTTCAAAAATTCGGCGATCTCAAGACGCAGCTGCAGGCCGTACTTGGCGTTGATCCAGTTAAAGAGCATATAGGAGAGCGCTTTATAGCGGTACCCCTCTTTTCCGATCAGCAGTGCCGCATCTTCGCCGCTAAACTCGATCAAGACCGTATTTGGGTCATAGGCTGAGACCGCCACGCGGTCGATATTGAAACACGCCTTTTCAAAGAGGCGGTTGACATCGACATCGATCTGCTCGATCACTTCGTCGATGCTGTTTTCGCTCTGGAAAAAGTCATTGACCACATCATCTTTGAATTTCGCAGTAGTGACCCGTTTGATCGAAGCCTCTTCTGCTTCACTCTGGGCGATCTCTTTTTGGATCTCCTCTTTGCTCTTAAAGCCCTTCTCTTCCGGTTGGGAAGGCTTATACTCATTCTCATCATAAAAGGCTTCGTAATCATCCTGGGCCGTTACCAGTGAACTGGGTGCGATGATATCGGAACGGCTGGAGACAAAGCCGTTGTCACTCTCTGCCGAGCGCTCTTTAACAGGAGCTTTTTTAGCCTTGGCAGGACGGTTTTCCTGTGTACGGCGTGCTTTCGGAGCCGCTTTCGCTTTTGCCGGTTCACCCGGCTGCGTTGCAGTGTCAGAGATTTCCGATGCGCTCTTTTTGATACAGGCGATGATCGCCGGTTTTTTAAACAGCCCCATAATACCTTTGGTCGGGTGCTGCACCACCTCAATTTGAAGTTCGGTTACCGAACATCCAAAATCTGCAGAGGCTTTTTCCATTGCTAGTTCTAAGCTCACTGCTTCGATGATTTTCACGACTCTCTCTCCGCCTTGGCTTTTGCTGCATCCATGCTGTCAAACTTTTTGTTGACGATCATCTGCTGGATAATGGTCAGGATATTGTTGACCGCCCAGTAAAGGACCAATCCCGCAGGGAATGTAAAGAAGAAAAGTGTAAAGATCAACGGAAGGAACTTAAAGATCTTCTCCTGCATCGGATCGGTAAAGTTCGTCGGTGTGATCTTCTGCTGATAGTACATCGTCGCACCCATAATAATAGGCAGGATAAAATACGGGTCCATATTGGACAGATCGTTGATCCATAAAATCCACTCGGCATCCTGCAGTTCGATAGAGTTAAGCAGTACACGGTAGATCGCGAAGAAAATCGGGATCTGCAGCAACAGCGGCAGACATCCGCCCAGCGGGTTGGCACCGTGCTTTTTATAAAGAGCCATCATCGCGGCATTCAGCTTTTGCGGATCGCCTTTATGTTTTTTCTGAATATCTTTCATCAGCGGTGCGATCTGCTTAAGCTTGTGCATAGAGACCATACCTTTGTAGCTTAACGGGTAAAGCACGATACGCGTGATGATCGTAACCAGTACAATCGCCCATCCCCAGTTGCCTACCAGGTTAAACAGCCACTGAAGCAGCCAGAACATCGGAGCAGAGATCCAGGTAAAGAAGCCGTACTCCAACGCATCTGTCAAAAACGGCTGGATAGCGTTGAGTGTCGCATACTCTTTGGGTCCGATATAGCCGTGAAAGTTCATCAGCTTGTCGCCTTCGACAAACAGGATCGGGTTTTCCTGACCGTCTGTAGACGGAGAAACGACGATACTCAAGTTCCCCTTCGGAGCATAAAACATCGTTGCATAGTAGCGGTCAAAAGCGGATGCGATACGAACGCCTTTATAGCTTTCCAGCTTGCTCACTTCGCCGTCTTCCAGGATGTTTACGATATCGTTTGAAGTTTCAACAAGCGCACCGTGGATCGTAAAGCCGTCGACATCCACAGCAGGACGGAAACCCGGTGCAAGGAAGAAACGCTTCTCGTCACTCAGCTCGATATTGACATCGTAATGGCCGTCGGCATAGAATGTGATCTTTTTGGTTAACGTCACTGAAGAGAGTTTTTGTGTCATCGTAACCTGTACCGGTCTGTCTGCGCTGACAGAAGCGGTAGAGACATCGGCACTGTAGGCTGTAGTAAACGCCTCTTTATTGAGTTCAGAGTCGTTAAAACGTACTTCTAAAGGCTTGGGCATCAGATACTGATTGACAACCTCTACAGGGTTTTCATTCTCATCCGTATATTTGTGTCCCTTCATCACTTTGCTTGAGATACGTCCAAGGCTGTCGATCTTCATCGTAAAGCCCTCTGCATCCAAAGTGACCAGAGTCGCTTCCGTATTGCCCGAAGTTTTGGCCGTCACGCTCTTTTTAGTATCGTTAGCTGTTTTGACCTGCGGAGCTGCCGTCTGTTTAGCCTGTTGTTCTTGAGCTGTCTGGGCTTGTGGGAGTGGCTGCGGCGGGAAAAGGAGCGCATACACTACAAAGAAAAGCAGAGAAAAAACCGTTGCAAGTATCATACGTTTTTGCATACTCATATTGTCTAACATTTATATATACCTTAATTAATTAAATTGTTTGATTATATAGCAATATTTCTTATCTTTTGGTACAAACCAGTACTTTACCTCGATTTTTTTATATGAGGTGTTTCGGATTGGACATCGTACTATAGGATAATCAATACCGCCTGGGAAAAGTTGATTACATCGCAGGATTCTCAATGCAGAGTTGTAAAAAGCGATGAGGATGCTGTTTTTTTCAAACTGCCATTTGGCATATTCTGAACAGGTGGGGTAATAACGACAGGAACCGAAGCCTATCAATGTAAAAAATTTTTGATAGATTGCTAAAAGCTTTAACAAGATCTTTTTCATTCTTTAATGATGGCACCGACACGCTTGAGTGCGGATAGAAGTTCCTCTTGTAACGTCTCGAAAGAGAGGTCAAAAATAGCGGCTTTGGCCACTACGACATAGCTTCCCTCCTGCAGCTTGGGAAGCTGCAGGGTAAAAGAAGCACGGAGTAATCGCTTGGCACGATTTCTCGCCACAGCTTTGCCCACTTTTTTACTGGCGACTACTCCAAAAAGATTATGATTGCCTTTTTGATAATAAACTACCATGGACGGGGTGTGAGCGTAACGCCCCCGTTTGTAAACCCGGTTAAATGAAGCCGAGTTTTTAAGAGATTGAAAGCCTTTTATACAGCCAATCTTTTACGACCTTTAGCACGACGTGCTTTGATGATGTTACGACCGTTTGCAGTACTCATACGCTTACGGAAACCGTGTGTACGTTTACGTGGTGTATTATGCGGTTGATAAGTTCTTTTCATCTGCCACTCCTTTAAGATTTTATAAAGTCTAAAATAAAGTCGGATTATATTCAAATTAGTCTTAAAGAAGTGTTAATAAAAAAGCAAACCCGGGCAAAACTTCTCTTTTTAACCTACTGCGGGGCAAACAGCAGATCATGCATCGTTG
>JBFEYF010000036.1:0-12743 GCA_041562295.1 Sulfurimonadaceae bacterium | reverse complement strand
TCGGTGAAGATGATACGGCTATCCTTTTTTCCCACATGAACGTTGAGGCGATCACCGAGATCTCCAAATTTATCGCCGGCGGAAAATCGTTCGATAAGGCTGTAGCGACAGCAGTGCTTGAAGAGTTTTATGCGATTTTCCAATCGAATCAGTACCTCTCTTCGGGCGGTCTGGATTACGCCAGAGAGATCCTTTATAAAGCGCTTGGCCCTGATGAAGCGAAGAAAGTCCTTGAACGGCTTTCAAAAAGTATGCAAAGCTCCCAAAACTTTGCCTACCTTTCGAAGATCAAGCCGGAGCAGCTGTCCGACTTTATTATCAACGAACACCCGCAGACCATTGCTCTTATTTTGGCCCATATGGATTCGACAGCGGCTGCCGAGACACTGACCTACTTCAGTGACGAGATGCGTTCGGAGATCGCGACACGTATCGCGAACCTGGGTGATATCTCGCCTGCAACGATTAAACGTGTATCGGCTGTTCTTGAGAGTAAGCTAGAATCTCTTGCGACTTACAAAGTCGAGGTCGGTGGACCGCGCGCGGTTGCAGATATCTTCAACCGTTTGGGTGCCAAAGCTTCTAAAGCGACCCTTGCCCAGATCGAGACGGTGGACGAAGAGCTTGCGGCTGCTATTAAAGAGATGATGTTTACCTTCGAAGATATTATCACGCTTGACAATGTGGCCGTTCGTGAGATCCTTAAAATGGTGGATAAAAAAGAGCTTATGCTGGCACTCAAATCATCGCCTGAGGATCTTAAAGAGAAGTTCTTTGGCAACATGTCGCAGCGTGCCAGAGAAGCCTTTATCGAAGAGATGCAGTTTATGGGTGCGGTCAAGGTTAAAGAGGTTGAGGCTTCACAGCGTAAAGTGGTCGAAGCAGTACAGCAGCTTGCAGATCAGGGCGTGATCCAGCTGGGCGAAGCGGACGAAATGATCGAGTAGTATGATGAGTATGGAAACAGACGTTGTTATCAACCAGGGGAATGCCAACCGATACACGATAGAACCATACAACCTCAAAGTACTGCAGTGCAATCTGCCTGATCTTCCGCCGGTAGAATCGGGAGTCGTGCACAAAGGGTTTAAATCCTTTGACGAGATCGAAGCCAAAGAGAAACAGAACCCGCAAGAGGAGAGTTTTACTCCTTTGCAGCCCAAAGTGGTAGATAAAAACGGTCAGTCGGTTACCGGCGAACCCGCTCCTCAAAGCATGGAGCCTATTGAAACAGATCAGGAGTCCAAGGATGAGCTGATCGAATCCCTGCTGAAAAAAGCGGATGAGTTTTCAGACAAATACCTCAAAGCCCAGATGGAGTATGAAGAGCTTGTACGCAAAAGCCAGGAGAACGAAGAACGGATTCGCCAAGAGGCTTTTGCCCAGGGGCAGGAATCAGCCCAGCAGGAGATGCAAGCTGCCATAGCGTCACAGCAGGAGGGGCTTTTCAGCCAGCTTGAAGGGGCCGTGGCGACACTGCAAAACGAATCATCACAGTTTCAAAATGCCTTGCACAGTGTCAAAGAAGAGCTTGTCGCGGCAGCACTGGATATCGCTAAAGAGGTGATTCAAAAAGAGCTCAGCGACAATGCCGCTTCGATTGCCCTCTCTTTGGCGCAGTCGTTGATAGAGGATTTAGACAGGGAGAGCCGGATTACACTCAAAGTCCATCCGGACCACGTGAACCTGTTTCAAAGCTCCTTGGGAGGTAACGACCATATCACAGTGACGCCGGATAAGGCTGTCGCTTTAGGCGGTGTCATCGTTATCAGTAAGACAGGAACGATAGAGGCTGACATTATGAGCCGGTATGAGCAGATTAAACGTTCCGCATTACATTAGAACTTGTTCAGGTTCTCAACCCAGTTTTAAGATAAATGATTATAATCACACATAAATATAGATACGATTTTTAGGTAAATGATGAACATTAAAGAGTATACGATAGAAGAGCTGGAAACATTGTCAAAAGATATCAGAGAACGGATATTGGATGTGGTCAGCAAGAACGGCGGGCATTTAAGCTCGACGCTGGGATCTGTAGAGCTGATCGTAGCGATGCACTATGTCTTTGATGTCAAAAAAGACCCGTTTATCTTCGATGTATCACACCAGTCTTATGCCCATAAGCTGCTTACCGGCCGCTGGGATGCTTTTGATACGTTAAGACAGTTCGGCGGTATTTGCGGCTATACCAAACCCAGCGAATCCGAAGATGACTATTTCGTAGCAGGGCACAGCTCGACATCGATTTCCCTGGGTGTCGGTGCCGCAAAGGCAATTGCACTTAAAGGGGATACCGACCGGATACCCGTAGCTTTTATCGGAGACGGATCGATGACCGCCGGTATGGTCTATGAAGCACTCAATGAACTGGGTGACCGCAAATATCCTATGGTCATTATCCTCAATGACAACGAGATGAGTATCGCCAAGCCGATCGGTGCAATCAGCCGGATACTCTCCAAAGCGATGGCAAGCAAGGGGTATCAAAAGTTCAAGCACGGCATCGAGAGTATGCTGGAACATCTTCCCGAATCGGCACACTATATGGCAAAGCGTTTTGAAGAGGGATTTAAACTGATCACACCGGGGATCATGTTTGAAGAGATGGGGTTGGAGTATATCGGCCCGCTGGACGGACACGATATCAAGTCGCTTATCGAGACCCTTAAAGTAGCCAAAGAGATGGGCAAACCGGTTATCGTACACGCCCAGACGCTTAAAGGCAAAGGGTATGAGATCGCCGAGGGACAATTGGAACATTGGCACGGGGTAAGCCCGTTTGACCTCAAAGAGGGTAAAGCCTATAAAAAAAGCGGGGCCGCCAAAAGTGCTACCGCTGTCTATAGCGAGGCCCTGCTTGAACTGGCCAAAGCCGATGAAAAGGTCGTCGGCGTAACCGCTGCGATGCCAAGCGGAACAGGGATGAACACGCTGATCGACACCTTCCCTGAACGTTTTTGGGATGTGGCTATCGCAGAGCAGCATGCCGTGACTTCGATGGCTGCCATGGCCAAAGAGGGCTTCAAGCCGTTTTGTGCCATCTATTCGACCTTTTTGCAGCGGGCTTACGACCAGGTGATCCATGATGTCTGCCTGATGGACCTGCCTGTCGCATTTGCGATCGACAGAGCCGGTATCGTAGGCGAAGACGGAGAAACGCACCAGGGTGCCTTTGACATCTCCTACCTGAGATCGGTTCCCAACATGACGATATTTGCCCCCAGAGATGATGCGACGCTGACAGATGCCGTACGTTTTGCAGCGAATTATCCCTCTCCCTGTGCTTTTAGATACCCAAGAGGTGCTTTTATCGACAGCGGCATCTATGAGAGCGAGCCTTTTGAAGAGGGAAGATCACAGATGCTTCATGAAGGCAAAGGCAGTAAACTTTTTATAGGATTCGGTAACGGTGTGGGACGTGCTATCGAGACGATGCAGCTTATGGATGAGGATATTGCCTTATTGGATCTGCGTTTTGTCAAACCGCTTGATAAAGAAGCGCTTGAACGTTGCGCCGAAAAATATAAACAGTGGTATGTATTTAGTGACTCAGCTAAAAGCGGCGGCGTAGGATCGGCACTGTTGGAATTTTTATCCTCTGAAAAGATTAGCGACGTTACCGTACAAAGTTTTGAATATGATGACGCATTTATCACGCACGGTAATACCAGGCTTGTAGAGGAGTCTATGGGATTATTGCCGGACCAGATAGCCCAAAAGATCTAAAAGTATACAAATATTCACATTTTACAATATAAATAACTTTTTCTAATCTTTTTTCTTGCCATCACTGCTGAATATCAGTAGAATGTGTCATGATCAACAGTGCAAGCAAAAAAGTTTTTATTTTCCTCTTCTTTTTAGTAGGGTTTGTCATTGCCATATATCTGTATATGGGTCATTTCCAATATATCTTTGTATTGGATACGCTTGTGAAAAAAGAGCGTAAGATCGCATCCGATATCTACAAAAACACCTTCGAAAATATCAATCAAAAATATACCCTGATCGGGAAAAATATTCTTATTAACGAAGCCGTGATCCATGCGTTTCAAAGCGGGAACCGAAAAGAACTTTTTCGGTTGAGCGATCCGATATTCCAAGAGCTGAAAAAAGACAACCCTTATCTGACGCTGATGCACTTTCATACCAAAGATACACACAGTTTTCTTCGTATGCACAGACCGCAAAAATATGGAGACAACCTTCAAAGCATCCGATTCCTGATCAACAAGGTCAACCAGACCAAGCAGATCCAGATCGGTTTTGAGGTCGGGCGGTACGGTATCTTTTACCGGATAGCCTTTCCCGTGTTTGACAGCAAAAAAGAGCATATCGGGGCGATGGAGTTCGGTATTGATATCGAGTATATCCTGAACCTCTTTAATAAACAGTATGAGTTTGCCAGTACCCTTTTAATCAAAAAAGAGCTCTTTGAGATTATCTACGAGTTTAAAAAAGATGATCGCTTTAAAAAGATCAGCAGTAATTATGTGATGCTTCAATGTGAAAAAGAGTCGTGTAAAAGATTTTGTAAAGATCATGCGATAGACCCCAAAGTGATCAAAAAAAGTTATTATTTTGATTCCCATGAGGGGATTGATTGGCTTATCTACCGTATGAAGCCTCTGGTCAATATATATGGGGAAGAGATAGGACATATTATCTTCAAAAGTGACCTGAACTACTATACCGATACGATCTCCGTGATGCGGGTTATAGCCATTACATTAGCCGCTGTTTTGCTGATGCTGACCTTTTATCTTCTCAGACGGGTCTTTTTCGGATACTCGACACGTATCAATATCTATCAAAATACTCTGGAACAAAAAAACAGGGCACTCAAAAAACTCAATAATATCGATTACCTGACCAATGCCTACAACCGCCGCTTTATAGACAAAGTGATGATCTCTGAGATGCACAAGGCCGCACGCTACAAAACCCCTTTAAGTATCATACTTTTTGATGTGGACAACTTTAAACATATCAATGACCACTTCGGACATGCTCTGGGAGATACGGCACTGCGAAGTATTGCCCAGCTGGTATCAGGATCAATACGGGAGAGCGACTATTTCGGAAGATGGGGCGGCGAAGAGTTTATTATCATTGTACCGCAACTGGAAGCAGAAAAGGCGGTGAGCTTTGCCGACAAACTTCGGGGGATGATCGAATCGCATGATTTTGAGACGCTTGGTACGGTAACCTGTAGTTTCGGTGTAGCCCAGTGGCACGAGGACGAAACGATCGAGCAGACGATGCAAAATGCGGATAATGCGATGTATATTGCGAAAAAATCGGGTAAGAACCGCGTAATACAGTATCAAGAAAGCCTTTAATCCCGCTTTCTGTCCTGCTCGATGGCGACTACGGCAATGGCGAGTCCGGCATCATGGGTAATAGATAAAGAGGCATCGGCAATAGAAAACTTTTTGGTTACACGCTCAGAAAAGGTTATAAGCGGGGCACCCTTGGGTGAGTAGGAGATGATAATATCCAAAAAACCGCACTCGGCGGAAATGCCGGTTTTTAAAGCTTTACTTGCCGCTTCCTTGGCAGCCCAGAACCCGGCAGCCCGGGAAGGTTGTTTGACAAGAAGGATCTCCTCATCGCAGAGGAAACGTTTGAGAGCTTTATCTCCGAAACGTTCTATCATCTGCTCGACACGAGAGATTTTAACGAGGTCGATGCCGATCATTATTGGATAACGAACTCCACGAAATAGACGTTCTTGATCTCGCCGTCACGAAGACGCAGGTTGATCTGGTTAACCAGCTGGTCTTTGAGCTTCTCTTTACCTTTGGCTGTAGCAATCTCCTCTAAGGTCTTTGAGGTCAACACACGGATCATGATGTCCCGGATGACAGGGTCTTTGCTCTCAAGCTCTGCTGCCGTCTCCTCATCCATCAGTTCAAGGTTGATCGTTGTCTTCAAATAACGTCTTCCGCTGTCACTAAGAAGGTTAACCGTAAAACCGTCTAGCGGGTACATAGGACCGACCTCAAGACCTTCGATACGTTTGGTTGCTTTGCCGCGGTTTTGCTGAGACATGCTCTGACCTGAACTGTCCATCATCTGTCCCGACTTTTGCTGCACCTGCTGAGGCATTTCGTCGTCACCTGAAAGCAGGAGTGCTACGACAATACCGCCGATAATCAGTGTAAAAACAAGAACGACAACGATGATAATAAGAACTAAACTGCTTGATTTTTTTTGTGCCGTCTCGTTTTGTTGTTCTTGAGACTCTTCTTGTTCTTCAGCCATACGTTTATCCTTGGAAAAATGTTATATTTATTATATCGGCATTTTACGCTTATGTTAAACAAGATAACGTTTTTTCGCCCTATTTAGCCAATATTCCACTACTTTTTGCTAAGATTGGCAGATGGTTGACCCGCGTATGGAAAAAGAACCGGATTTAATGTTACCGGCAAATTTGCCCGAAGATATTTTTGATCTTATTTTTATCCAGTCACACACCCTGCTAAACGCCATCGGCAGTGATCATGTCTCGACACTGGATGTTGATATCATTACCAATATCGTCTCCGATATTTTGCGTATTTATGATATCTACGATATCTATAAGGATAACCTTGCTTCACTGGTAGTGATGTATGCTTCATGGGTTATTTTGGAGTCTTTGGATAGAGAAGGGCGCATAAGATTGCAAAAATGCACGTTTGAGACCCTCTTTGACAATGACCTTTTGATGCAGGCGTTGCAGGAACACCATAAGGCGTTTGAAAATACGATCAAAGATATCATCATCGATGCTTCGGATGATGCGTAGGCACTTCTTAGTAGAGTAAAAAGACATTGCCTTTATGGTGAACGTCACAGGCATCATCTAAAGTACAGTAGTCATTGGTAAAGGTCTTGAAACTGACCGCATCTTCACCCAGTTGTCTGAGTATCCTCTCTTTATGGGCTTCATCTAAAAAGATCAGGGCAGTTTTGAGCCCGTTAAACTGCAGCTCTTTAAAAAGTTCCAACTCTTTTTTACTTTTATAGATAATGATCCAGAAACTTTTTTTTGCCAGATGGTCACCGATACGGGATACCTCTTGTAGCTGTAAAAACTGTTGTGTCGTAATCAGGTGTATAAGCGTGGCATCGGGATCAAAAGCGGAGAACTCCAAGGCTTTTTGGATATCGTTAAAGTGCAGTGTCTGCTTGGGATCGATAAGAAATGCTTTTTGTACCCAGCGGGTATCGGCGTCACCGACGGTCAAAAGATATCTGGAACTGTGCGGCAGGTACCCGATAACCATACTCTTCGCAGGCAGTTTTTTTTGTGTTTTTTTAATAGGAAGTAGAAGCTCTTTGGTCTGTTCAAAGCGTGTATCCTGATCCAGCGACGGTATTATTACCCGGTCATTGAGATGCTTTTTAGTTTTTTCCTGAACCTTTTTCTGCTTGGGTGAGGTTCTTTTTTTTAGCTGTTCGGTTTTAGTGCGAGTGTGTGTCTTGGCCTCTTTTTGTCTGGAGGGATGCAGGGTAGCCGATTGTGACTTCTTTGTACCGGATGCTTTAGCGCGACGCTTTTTTGAACTGCTTTTTTCAGTATGCTTTTGGGGCTCTTCTTTCTTCACCTTCGTCGTCTCTCTCTTTTTAGGCTCAGGTGTCACAGCTTTGGGTGCACAGCCGGAGAGCAGTAACAGTAGGGCCGATGCAAGAGATAAAAAGAGAGTTTTCATAATAGGTATATCGGCCTAATACGAAAAAGTTGCAACAATAGGCAGATGATCAGAATAGCCTCTGCCCATATGCTTTGCCGGTGATTTATATCTGAATTTCCACCGGTTGATGCGCTTTTTTTTCAAAAGATACTCCGGGGCAAAGGTGTGAAAGCTTTTGGGAAGGTAGTCGATACCTTTGGAATCAGCTAACGCTTTTGGGATGATCATATGATCAAGTGTCCCGGGTCTGCCGCGGTAAAATTGGCTAAAACGCTTTTGCTTGGGAAGTTCCATCCAGAGGTTGTAGTGCAGATGTTTTCTCTTTGTGTGAAGCTGTTCAAAAGTGACCATCTTCCCCCGGTAAGCGGTTAAAAGATAGTGGTTGATACCGGTAATACCGTGGGTATCGTTGAGCTTTTGGGAGCGTTTGAATGTCTTGAACTCGTCATAGTTAGAGTTTAAATCTCCTACGATGATATAGTCATCCTCTTTAGAAAATTTTCTAAGCTGTCTACTTAACTCTTTGGCATAGCCAAGGCGTTTGCTTTCAGGCCCCCGTTTAGACTTCCAGTGATTGACAAAGAGGGTAAAGGGGTGTCCTTCGATATCGAGTTTGGCTTTGAGGATAGAACGGATATTGTCACTTTTTTTGACCATGATCTCATCATGGGAGATGATAGGAAAACGGCTTAAAATAGCACTATGCACGGTAGACTTTTTACGTGAAGTGATCAGCCGGTAGCGGTAGGGTTTACCCATGCTTTTAAGGGTGGTCTGCAGATGTTTAAGCGCCAGGTCCGACTCTACCTCCTGCAGCGCGACGATATCGGCATCGATATCTTTGATGACCTTTGCAATATTTTTAAGTTTGATAGTATAGTTTTTTCGGTCCCACTGGGTCGGACCGAAGGGAATATAGTCCGGGTACTCGCTTCCTGAATGGACCAGATCAAAAAGATTCTCTACATTATAACTGGCGAGCGTAAAGTTCTTACCGTAAAGAAATAACGGCAGAAGCAGTAAAAGTATAAAACGCATCAGGCAGTGATACCGGAAAGTCTTAAGAGGGCATCCGTCTGTAACGGTTGCCCTCTGAACTTCTCAAAAAGTTCCTGCATACTGCGTGTAGCACCCTCGCCTAGGATGATATGTTTGTAGTCCGAGGCGATCTTTTCATCAAAAATACCGTGATCCACGAAGTAGAAGTAGGCATCGGCGCTGAGGACTTCCGCCCACTTGTAGCTGTAATAACCCGCGGCATATCCACCGGCAAAAATATGGGAGAAGCTGTTTTGAAACTTGTTGTAATCGGGTGCAGGGATCAGGTCGTTTTCCTCTCGGATCGTATCCAAAAGATCCTGGACCTCTTTGCCCTGGTGTAGTTTGTGGTGCAGTTTGAAATCAAAAAGCCCGAACTCCAGCTGACGCAGCATCGCCATAGCCGACTGGAAGTTTTTGGCCTTGACCAGTTTGTCGATCATCATATCGCTTAGAACTTCTCCGGTTTGGTGATGTTTGGCAAACATCTGAAGCACTTGCGGTTCATAGGCAAAGTTCTCCAAAAACTGGGAAGGAAACTCTACGGCATCCCATTCGATACCGTTGACCCCGCTGACGCCGTTTTCTTCGACTTCGCTCATCAGGTGGTGGATGGCATGTCCCATCTCATGAAAGAGGGTAACGACATCGTCATGGCGTAAAAGCGAAGGGTTGCCTTCACTTGAAGGCGGGAAATTACAGACGATAAAGGCGCTGGCCAGCTGTTTTTCACCCGCTTCGGCCAGACAGTGGGATTGCCAGTTATGCATCCATGCACCGCCGCGTTTATCTTTACGCGCTTCCAGATCGGTATAAAGACGTGCTTTAAGCTTGCCGTCACTGTAGATGTCATAGGCTTTGGCCTTGTCATGCCACAGCGGGATATCCACCTCCTGAAATTTCATATCAAACAGTTTTTCCAGAAAGTCCCACAGCCCGTTGACGACTTTTGTCTGTTCAAAATAGGGACGGTAAAGCTCTTCATCGATATCGAAGTCCCGTTTTCGCAATTTTTCCGCATAGTAGGCGGTATCAAAGCTTTCCAGCGTTGAGACCCCTTCGGCTTTGGCAAAAGATTCCAGATAGTTGAGCTCCTCTTTGGCCTGGGTTTTTGATTTTTCCTGAAGGTCACTCAAAAAGTCGATGACAGCTTCGGGTTTGGGCGCCATCTTGGTCGCCAGCGAAAGCGCGGCATAGGAGTCAAACCCGAGGATCTTGGCACTCTCTTGGCGCAGGGCCAAAAGCTCGTCGATGATCTGTTCATTTTCCGGTGCACGGGTTACATAGGCCTTATAGAGCTTTTGGCGAAGACCGCGGTTGGGACCGTAGGTCATATAGGCGATATAGCTTGGCATCTGAAGGGTGAATTTGTAAACAGTTTTGCCGCCGATCTCCTCCTTTGCCGCTTCGATATCGCTTTCGGGCAATCCTTTGATGTCCTCTTCGTTGTCGATGATCATCTCAAAGGCATTGGTGGCATCCAGAACATTTTGGGAGAAGTTGTTGCCCAGTTCCGATTTTTTGATGTTGATCTCTTTAAGGCGCGCTTTTTTCTCATCATCCAGATGGGCACCGGAGAGTTCAAATCCCAGAATCGACTGGTCAAGGACCATCTTCTGCGCTTGTGTTAAGCGCTCATACTCGTTTTTTTTGATCTCTTTGTAGGCGTTGAATATATCGATATTCTGACCGATCTCCGTGGAGTAGGTGGTCAAAATGGGCAGTGCATCGCTGTAAAGTTTCTGGGTCGTTTCGGAGTTGCTGACACTGTTAAGATGTGACAGCGGTGTAAAGAACTGGTCCAGATACTCATCCATCATCTCAAAAGGCTTGACGAAATTGTGATAGTTTTTTTCAGGGATGGCAAGAAGGTTCTGGACCTTTTGGCGGTTGGTATCCAGTCTCTGTTCAAGCTCTTCGATAAAGTTTGTCATAGAATCGATGTGTGGAAAATCTAAAAACATGGGACTCTCTTTTTTACGTGGTATTGTAATGCAAAATCTTTAATCTATGCCAAAGTAGGGACGCAATGCAAAGTTTCAAGCTAGAATTTACCTAAAAGTAGTAAACTTTGTAGTTATAAAAAGGAAAACAAGGATTCTTATGAAACGTGTAATCATGTTGCTAATGTTATCGGCTGCTACACTTTTTGCGGCAGACCGTTTTATGGTGACTACGGTAGAAGTTGAGTGGCAAGCTTTTAAGACACCGAAAAAGGTACCTGTAAAGGGGACTTTTACGAAAGCAAAACTCTCTTCTAAAGATGCTTCAACAGTTGAAAAAGCGTTGGTCGGAGCACTGTTGCGTATCGACTCAAAAAGTGTGGCTTCGGGCAATGAAGGACGTGATGCCAAACTGGTCAAATTCTTTTTCGACCTCTTTAAATACCCGCTTATCGATGCCAAGATCACTGCGGTGAAAGGTAAAAAAGTTACTGTAGCTTTTTCAATGAACGGTGTAACAAAAAAAGTGGTGATGAAAGCGGATAAGATCTCGGTAGAAGGGATTGTATTGACCGGCTCTATCGATATGCTCGATTTCGGACTGGGTAAAGCACTTAAAAGTATCAACCAGGCCTGTTTTGATCTGCATAAAGGGAAGACCTGGTCGGATGTTTCTTTAAAAGCGGTGCTTGGATTTGACAGACAGTCGCACTAAATCAGATACGGCTTTGTAGCCACTGCGTCAGGGCGGAAGCATCCAAGGCTCCGCTGAGACGGTCTACCTCTTTTCCCCCTTTATAAAGGATCAGCGTCGGAATAGACCGGATCCCTTTTTCTCCGGCAATAGCCTGTTCCGCTTCCGTATTGAGTTTTGCAAAACGCACTTTGCCTTTGAAGTTGTTGGCTGCCGCTTCAAAATTGGGCGCCATCGATTGGCAGGGGCCACACCACGGAGCCCAGTAATCAACGATGACAGGCAGATCATTTTTTTCGATATGCTGGTTAAAGTTGTCAGCAGTGAGGTTGACAGGTTTTGTCTCAAAAAGATCATGCTTGCAGCGTCCGCACTTGGCTGATGTAGCTGTCGCGGGGATCTTGTTGGTCCCGTTGCATTCCGGACAGACGATATGTAGTGTATCGCTCATGAAAACTCCTTGCGAAAAATTGGGCATTATTGTACAAAAGAGAGCTTTAAAAAAACTTCATGAGACACGCCTGATTAAGAGACTCGCATAGTATGCTTTGATACAATAACCCAAAAATTATAACGGATAAAAAGTATGGGGAACGAAGCACTAAACGCTTACAATGAAATGGTTGAGACGTTAAACCGGTATGCGTATCACTATTATGTCATGGATGACCCGATTGCAACGGATGAGGAGTATGACCTTCTGTATCACAAGCTTTTGGCTTGGGAAGAGCAAAATCCCTCACTGCTTCGCAACGATTCACCTACGCAGCGGGTCGGTGACCGCGTTTTGGACGGCTTTGAGAAGGCCCAGCATGACAGCCGGATGTGGAGTCTGGAGGATGTGTTCAGTCAGGATGAACTGGAAGCTTGGGAAAAACGTATCCAAAAATATAGCGACCATCTGCTTTACTACTGCGAACCGAAGTTTGACGGGGCGAGTCTGAATCTTATCTATGAAAACGGCAAACTGCTTCAGGCGATCACTCGGGGCGACGGCTCGGTCGGGGAAGATGTGACACAAAATGCCAAGACGATCCGTTCGATTCCGCTTCAGATACCGCATCAAGAGCGAATCGAGATACGCGGTGAAGTGGTCATCTTTAAAGAGCAGTTCGAAAAGATCAACGAACAGCGTCTGGCCGGCGGGGAGGCTCTTTTTGCCAATGCGCGAAATGCGGCGGCAGGGAGCCTGCGCCAGCTTGACTCATCGGTAACGGCTTCACGAAACCTGGTCTTTATGCCCTACGGGATCGGTACGAACAGTTTGAGACAAAACAGCCTGAGCGAACGGATGCAGGAGGTCGTTTCATGGGGGTTTAGAAAAGCGCCGATGGCCAAGATCTGCCGCGATATCGAAGAGATCGAAGAACTTTACAG
>JBFEYF010000035.1:0-12832 GCA_041562295.1 Sulfurimonadaceae bacterium | reverse complement strand
GGGGCTGATATTGCATTAATTTATACTTCTTTATGTAAACTTCAGTACAATATTCCTAACAAAACGGGAGAAACTAGTGAAACTGAAGATCTTACTGCCTCTATTATTTTTTACCTATACGACACTTTTTGCGACAAACGGTACTTTATTAATCGGTCATGGGGTTAAATCTCGCGGTATGGGCGGTACAGGTATTGCGTTCTTTACAGGTACGGACAGTGCTCTGAAAAACCCGGCACTGATCACCTATCAGCAGGGAGCACAGTTTGATGTAGCCTTGACCTTTATGAATAACGGCGAAGAACTGACCTCGAACGAGGTCCCTTATGCCCAGTACGGGGGTACGACCTCGCCGCTGCTTTCATTGGGCTATGTTGAAGCCTTCTCCAAAGATTTCGTATTTGCCGTTCATTCAGCTTCGACGGTCGAGTATGAGAACCATCTTTCAGGCTATGACACTACCTCTCATGCGGTAAGGGATACGGCATTTGCCTATGCTGTTAAAGATGAGCGGTTCTCCTACGGCATCTCGGTGATATTGACGGAGTCTAACTTTGATCATCAGGACTATATGTTCTCTTATGGAGGCTATGATCCGGTATGGACCTTCACCTATCAGGTGGGTATGGCGTACCGGGCAGATGATGCCGTTTTTGGTGCTACTTATAAGAATCAAAAAACATTTGACCACCAAACCTGGGATTTTAACGGCACGATACAGTTTTTGAATGCTTCTATCCCCGCTGAATTGGGTATAGGGGCGAGTTTTGAACGCGGTGACAAAAAGTTCGCATTTGATATTAAGAAGATCTTTTGGGAAGATGCGACTGACGGCAGTGCACTCTATCCTTTGCGAGATCAGCTTGTCATCGCGGTGGGCCTGGAACATAAGGTCAAATATGATCTCTATTTTCGCTACGGGGTAAACCTTTCCAATACGATAGCCAACGAGTCACTAGCTCCCCAAAGCTATATCTATGCGCCTGTAGAGAATAAACGGCACTACACCTTTGGACTGACATGGGATGTGACAGACTTTTTCGATCTGGAGATGGCTGCGGTCTATGCCGAAGGAGCGGAGAATCATACGGCAACGATGAATCTTCCGATGGGTACACTTACAAATGTGACGGTGGCTTCGGGACAGTTCGCTTTGACGGTCGGTGCATCGTTTAATTATGAATAGCTAGAAGGAAACAGATGAGAAAGTCTCTTTTAAAAACAGTCTTGATTTTATGGGGGAGTATGACAGCAGTATATGCGGCAAACGGAACCCTGCTGATCGGTTACGGTGCCAAGTCCCGTGCGATGGGCGGTATCGGTATCGCCACATTTACAGGAACGGATGCGGTGCTAAAAAACCCTGCCATGGTCGGTCTGAATGAGGGTGACCAGTTTGATGTTTCCAGTACGTCCCTCTATCAGTCAGCTACGGTAGAGGCAACAGGTATCCATGAGGATTTCGGTACAGCTACGCCGTTAATTCCGAGTATAGGATATATCACCAATGTCTCAAAAAATGTCGCATGGGGGTTTCATGCCGCTGTGATCGGCGGGGGCGGTATCGCCTACGATGATTATGCTGCAGCAGATTTTCTGCAGTTAAAAGCGAAGCAGGCATTTATTGATACGGCTGCTGCCATTGCGATTCATAAAGACGGATTTTCGATCAGCGCGGCATTTGTCATATCATCGGCAACCTTGGAACAGTCGATCTCAGGCATCACAAACAAGTTCAGTATGAGTTCCGAGCCCGGATTTGAATTTGGCTGGGCCTATAAACAGAGTGAGAACCTTACCTACGGTATGACGTTTAAGACAGAACGTAAAATAGAAAACAGTACCGAAGGTTTTATTCTGCCGGATTACTATAATGAGTTACCTGCAGAGTATGGCGTGGGGATCAATTACCGTATGGATAAATTATCGATAGCGTTGGATATGAAACGTATCATGTGGGGAGAGTCAGGAACTGTCACGGGTTACGGTACGCCGGAAGAGGGGTATGCTACTGCCGGTTTTGTCAATCAAAATGTCTATGTTCTGGGTCTATCCTACGAACCAAGCAGCAGTTGGACCTGGATGGGGGGCCTTAATCTTTCCAAATCCCCGGTGAGCCAGCAGGGTACGGATATGGGGACACTTTTAAAGGTACCCGCTTTTGTAGAGACCCATATCACCGGCGGTTTTTCATGGAATATTACCCCAAAAGTTGCATTCGATATGGCACTTAAATATGCCTTTGAAAAGAGTCAAAGCAGTAGTGTGATGTACACACCTTCTGGTACGACGATTTCCAATGCCACGGTTTCCACGGAACAGGCTGCAGCAACAGTGGGATTGGCTATCAAGTTTTAAAACCGTTTTGCTATAATCTTTTTATTTGAGGATGGGATGATGAGACGAGTATGGATGATATGGTTACTGCCGTTGGCACTGGGTGCTGCCACTTTTCAGGGGGAGGGTTTCGGACACTCCCACAAGGAGGCCAAGAAGGAAGCCTTGGCAGACCTGGCTTCAACGATCAAGTCCGAAGTACGTTCCGCTTTTAATACCCTTCAAAAATCTGACGGAACCAAGGCCTCTTCTAAGACACTGAGAGTCACGTCTGACCTTCCTATTATCGGCGCCGAATATTCGATGTTCGATATCTCCGGCGGTTATTCGGCAGTAAGCCAGTTGGACCCGCAAAAGGCTAAAAAGCTTTATGCGGACAAGCTGACCCAGTTGACCGGGGAGATTGATACCCTGTATACCCAGGCCGAAGGAGAGGATAAGAGAGGGCAGTACCGTACCTATCAGGAGATGCTGACACTCTTAAACAACTATGAACGCTACCGTTCGGTTGCCGTCATTTTAGAGCTAAAAAACCTGCCTAAACCTAAATTGACAAGCAGCCAGGCGCGGCTGAAGCTGAAGTCTTTGAGTCTTCGTGTCGATACGATCGCTTTGGCTGCAGAAGTTTTAGCCTCCGGCATGACGGAAAAGGGGATATTTGTTTTTCCTCCCAAGGCAGAGAGCTCTAATGAGATTACACCGTTTGCCAAGGTCGTCAAACAGGAGCTGACCGGGCAGCTTCAGACGGTAGCTGACGTTAAAAAAGCAGCGTTTACGCTCAGGGGTTCGTATCAGGAGCATCAAGGGGCGATGACGCTTGCCGTCGAACTGCTCAATGATAAACGCGAAGTAGTACGATCCAATGTCGTGGAGCTTTCAAAACAAGCTTATGCCCATCTTCAGACCCAACCTAAGAGTATCGATTTTGATAAGCTTTTACATGAAGGGTATATCGCCAAGAGCTCGCTCAAAGCACGTATCAAAACGGATAGCGGAGATGAGGATCTGCTTTTTGTCCAAGGGCAGTCGACACGTCTGTTTGTCAAGCTTAACAATCCGGGATATTTTTATATCGTCGGTCATGTAGATCAAAAAGGTAAAAAGTTTTCCTACCTTCTGGACCTTTCAGAGAGTGAAGGAGAGACGAAGTTTGTTCAGTATGTCGATGTCGAGGATGCCAACAAATGGATTATGCTGGGCGAGTTTGAGATCGAACCGCCGTTTGGTATCGAATCGATCCAGATGATCGCATCCAATAAAAAGATCACGAAACTGCCGCAGCACTACTATGATGAAAAGAGCGGCTACCATATCCTGGGCAAGGACCCGATGGCCGCAGTAACCGCAACACGGGGATTGAAAAAGAAAAAAAGCAAAGTTGCACAGACAGCGGAAGCGGTACTGATGTTTACCACGATGGCAAAATAGGGAGAAACGATGAAGATAAAGATGTTAGTCACCGGCTTGATGATGGCCGGAAGTTTGAGTTATGCTCAGGGGTGCTGGGATGTCAAAGAGAGCAGTGAACTGGAGTTTGACGAGTTAAGTGAAAAGATCACTTTTTCGATTAAAGATGCAGTAGACTGTAAACCCATTGACAATGCCTATGTCAACTTTAACGGAGTAAAGCTGGCTACTGACGGCAAGGGAGAGTTTTCTGTTCCTCTAGGTGTCCTTCAGGATGGACAGCAACTGAAAGTGTTGATCAAAAAAGAGGGGTATATCTCGCTGATCAAAAAGTTGCAGGTTGAAGTCGGTACGATACGCGGTAACAAGATCCTGATGTCTAAAAAAACGGATCCCAAGTCGGTACGATTTGTTTTAAGCTGGTCGGATAAGCCCCGTGATATGGATCTGCACCTGGTGGCCGATGAATATCATATCTCCTATCAGAATAAGCACTATGTAACGGGTAAAGTAAAGCTGGACCGTGATGCGATGCATGGCTTCGGACCGGAGACGATTACCTTGCAGGGTATCGATAAAGAGCAAAGCTATACTGTCTATGCGAACCGCTACAGCAGAAGTGGAGAGATTGACGGCAGTGTGGAACTGCAGGTTTATGTTGACAACAGGCTTTTTAAAACGGTAAAACTTCCTAAGACCGATAAAAAAGCGGTTAAAGTAATGCGTATCGAACCAAGCGGCGTCTTTTATGACAACCAGCCGGTAGACGCGCTTCCGTAATAATTATAGATTCTGGCAGGCTGTCAAAAAGGCCTGACCGAACTTTTTGAACTTCTGTTCCCCGACGCCGTGGATATCAAGCATATCCTCTTTCGTGGAGGGCAGGGCATGGGCCATCTCTTTGAGGGTCTTGTCCGAAAATACCATATAAGGCGGTATGCCCGCCTCGCTGGCGAGCTCTTTTCGAAGCTGGCGCAACACTTCAAAATGCTGCATCTCAAAATCCATATCCTCGACATCGACACTTTTAGCCGCTTTTTGCGTCCGGACTTCTATCAGTCTGGCAGGTTCGATGTCGGTGGTAGCATTACCTTTTAAGAGGTCGATGCCAAGCGGTGTCAAAAGCAGTTCCCTATGCTCACCGCGTGCAAGTGCGCCGATCTCAAGAAGATGCTCTGCTACGATCTGCCACTTGCCTCGGCTTTCAGTTTTGACGATACCGTAGACGCTCAGCTTGTCGTGTTTGTTTCCCAGGATCTTTTCGGTTACCGAGCCTCTGAGTACGTCGATGACATAGGCTTGGCCGAAACGCTGGTCGAGACGGTAGACTGCCGATAAAAACTTCTGGGCATCTTCGGTAATATCTACTTTCTCTATGTCGGGTGCGGTACAGATATCGCATGAGGTGTCGCACAGGCCAATGGAATCTTCAAAGTAGGCGGCGATATTTTGGTGACGGCAGCGGTGGGCTTTGGAAAAAGAGGCCATCTGCTCCAGTTTATTGAGTGCATGGGTCTTGTAGGGGCCTTCGGGTATCTCCTGCATCATCTGTTCACGCTGCACCACATCCGAAGCTGAAAAGAGCAGCAATGTATGGCTTTCAAGCCCGTCACGACCCGCCCGGCCGATCTCCTGGTAGAAGCTTTCAAGTGTCTTGGGTAGCTGCATATGCACGACAAAACGGATATTGGACTTATCGATTCCCATACCGAAGGCAATAGTGGCAACGACGATCTCGATATCATCATTGACAAAAGCTTCAAAGGTGCTCTTTTTCTCACTGTTGTCCAAGCCGGCATGAAAGGGTTTGGCTTTAAAACCTTTGCTTTGCAAAAAGGCCGCCAAGGTCTCCGTGTTTTTACGGCTGAGCGTATAGATAATACCGCTTTCGTTTTTATGTTGGTTAAGAAAGGCTGTAAGCTGGGCCTTGCCGTCCTTTTGGCGTCTTTGTACTTCGATAAAGAGGTTGGGACGAAAGATGGTCCCCTTGATAATATGCGGGGCATTCAGGCCCAAATTGGCGGTGATGTCCTGGGCGACCCGTTGGGTGGCCGTAGCGGTAAAAGCGGCGATAGGCACAGCAGGAAAGAGCTTTTTCAAGCGGTCAAGCTTGCGGTAATCCTCTCTGAATTCATGGCCCCATTCACTGACGCAGTGGGCTTCGTCAATGACAAAAAGTGCCAACGGAAGTTCCTGCAGCATCGCCACAAAGTT
This sequence comes from Sulfurimonadaceae bacterium, assembly GCA_041562295.1. Lineage (GTDB taxonomy): Bacteria > Campylobacterota > Campylobacteria > Campylobacterales > Sulfurimonadaceae > JBFEYF01. The sequence goes on along the minus strand of JBFEYF010000035.1, from coordinate 6,874 downwards.
CTCACTTTTAAAACGCTCCGGTGCGACATAAAGAAGCCGTGTTTTACCGGCATAAAGATCACGGTAGACCGCTTTGGACTCACTCTCATCTTGCATGGAACTTAGCATCGCGGCATGGACGTTCATCGCCTGCAGAGCCGTAACCTGGTCATGCATCAGGGCCAAAAGCGGTGATACGACGACGGTAAGACCTTCCAAAAGCAGGGCGGGAAGCTGATAACAGAGTGATTTGCCTCCGCCCGTAGGCAGGATCATCAAAAGGTCGCGTCTGTTTAGGATCGTTTCAACCGCTTCTTGTTGAAGCGGTCTGAAGCCGTCATGACCGAAATAGTTTTTAAGCGTCTCTTTGATGGGATATGACATAACCGTCCTTGGGGAAAATAGTGGGGCCATTGTAACACTTTTCACGCTGTTTAACCCCAAAAAAGGATTACTGTAATGAAAGTTCATTGCCCCATTTTAAGATATCGAGTCCATACTTTTGACGTATTTTGGCACTCTGATGAGAAAGCTGAACCTTTTTACGGTCCTCGTGCAGGGTAAACATATCCAGCGCTTTTTTTGTCTGATGCGAAAAGTGCCCGGTCGATATGGATATGGAGATAAGATGGTAGGTTCTGAGCTGATCGATCTCATCAAAAAGCGAAAGAATCTTCTCTCTAAGCAAGCTTTCCGAAAAGAGCCGTTCGACTTTGACATGCCCTTTGGCCCGGCCGTGAAGTTCGTAGCGCAGGTAAAGATGAAAATGGGTTGGGTTGACACCCGATTTGAGGATCGTAAAGGCCAGATGGCGGCAGAGGATCGTCAGACGTCTTCGAATCTCATCCCGGTTCACGATGGGATCAAAGGTGCGTGCGACGCCGATCGATTTGCGTGCTTTGGGAGGATTGACAGGATCATTGTCAATTCCGGCGATACGGCGATAAAGTTCGCGTATCGAAGGTACCTGGGCATTGAAATAGGCTTGGGCATTGAGGATATCACCCAGTGTATGAAACTGCATGCTGTGAAAACGTTCTTGAAGTTTGCGACCGATGCCGGGAAATTTTCCTATGGGCATATCCTTGACAAAATGCCAATGCTCTTTGGGGTAGACGGTACGGGTTCCGAAAGGCTTGGCCTGTGACGAGGCGAGCTTGGCTATCCATTTGCTCGGGGCCGCACCGATAGAGACCGGGAGATCAAAGGTGTCGTAGATATCCTCTTTGAGTTTCTCGATAAAAGCGGGAACCTCCTCATCGGGCACCCATCCCGAAAGATCGCCGAAAAACTCATCGATACTAAACTGCTCTATCAGCGGAATCCGCCTTTGCAGGAAGTCTCGCAGCCGTGTAGAGAGTTCATGGTAGAGTGGAAATGTCGGTGTCAGGATGATCAGCTCAGGACAGATGCGTAAAGCTTCACCTATAGGCATGGGTGTTTTGATGCCCAGGTTTCTTGCCTCATAACTTGCTGTCGTCAATATCCCTCGGATCCTGCCGTCAGGATCGGTAAAGTAGGAGCGGTCTTTGATAGAGACAGGTTTTTGGGGTTGTAACATGATAGAGGGGACAAAAGCGCCGGAGTTTTCCAATGAGATGCTTTGGCGAGTGTTTTGGGCTGAAAAAATATGCTGGTCGCCGCGTCCCCCGACAGCTACGGGAATACCTATAAGTTCCGGGTTTTGTGTCCGTTCGGCAGAGACAAAAAAACAGTCAAGGTCTATAAGTATTTTCATAAGCGCAGTATAGATGAATCTTCCCTCCGGATAGGAAAATATGACAAAAAAGCAGATAGTGGTTATACTTTCACCTATGATACCGATCCGAAAAAGGGGTAGACTATGAGTGATGAGACGATGAAAGAGGTAGAGCTTGAGCTGACACTCGAAGAGTTGAAGCTCTTTGGCGCCTACTGCTATGAACATGAGATCAAGTTTAATGACTGGATCCGGGCTTTGGCCCATGAAGCGATAGAAAAGTCGGGTTTTAAAGTCAAGGATCAATAATGCAGCACCGTTATATAGGAGAGACGGGACTACGGGTCTCACCCATCTGCATGGGGACGATGACGTTTGGAAGCCAGGCCGAAAAAGCCGAAGCCTTTAGGATTATGGACAAGGCGTATGACGCCGGAGTCAATTTCTACGATACGGCAGAGCTCTATCCGGTACCGCCTGACACCAGATATACGGGGCTGACCGAAGAGATCGTAGGCGAATGGCTTAAAACCAAGCCCCGGGAGAGTGTCATCATGGCATCCAAAGTAGCCGGAGCCGCCAGCGGCTGGTTTGTTCCGCCCAACAGGCACGGATTGACGGCGATCGACCGCTTTCATATCGAACGTGCCGTAGAGGGAAGTCTGAAGCGTCTGCAGACGGACTATATCGATCTGTACCAGATGCACTGGCCCGATACGGTTGTGCCTATAGAGGAGAGTATGGAGGCCTTTGACCGTCTGGTACAAAGCGGCAAGGTGCGTTACTTGGGGACCTCCAATGATACACCTTACGGGTTGGCACGTGCTAACAGTGCTGCCAGATATAAGGGATACAAACGTTTTGAGAGTGTACAGAACAACTTTTCGCTCTTAAACCGCAGGGACCTGGACGGTATGAACCGCGCTTTGCTGGAAGAGAAGGTGTCGCTGCTTCCCTACTCACCGCTGGCGGGAGGGGTCCTGACGGGTAAATATAACGGTGATTTCTTGCCGGCAGGGGCACGTTTTACCGCCTATAAACACTCTTCTATCAAGCGGCAGCAGGCCCAGGCGATGCGCTTTTTAAACGACAAGACCGTGCTTTCTACGAGAAGATATATGGAGATCGCCCAAAAGTACGGGCTGAATGTAACGACGATGGCGACAGCCTGGAGCAAGCAGCACGCTTTTGTCGCTTCGACGATCATCGGTGCGACCAAGGCATCGCAGCTAGACGATACACTGGCAGCGATGGATCTAAAACTGAGTGATGAGGTGATGCGTGAACTTGACCGGGTGCACCAGGAAATCCTCTATCCTATGGGGTAGTAATGAACTATTACGATAAAGAACTGCAAGCTTTAAAGCGTTCAGGACGGTTTCGATCGCGGCGTATCTTTGATGCTTCTTTGGTGGATTGTGCCTCCAACGATTATCTGGGCTTTGCCGAGGATAAGACACTGGCACAAGAGGCTTTTGGCCTGGTAGAGGCTTCGCCGGTATATGGGCCCAAGGCCTCGATGCTGGTCAACGGGTACCATGAGCTGCATCAAAGGTTTGAAAAACGTCTGTGCGAAGTCAACGGGTTTGAATCGGGCATCGTTGTAGGCAGCGGATTTTCGGCCAATATCGCGATGATCGAGGCATTGGTACGAAAAGGGGATGAACTCTTTATCGATGCTCTCTATCACGCTTCGGGACAGCTCGCTTCCCGGCTGCTTGATGCTACAGTAACGACTTTTGAACATAACAGCAGCGAAGATCTGCACAGGAAGCTCAAAGCCAGCAAAGCCAGACGCAAGATTATCGCGGTAGAGGGGATCTACTCTATGGACGGAGATCTTCTTAATCCCGATATTATCGCGATAGCAGATGAGTTTGAGGCTATTTTGATCGTGGATGAAGCGCACTCAAGCGGCGTGGTCGGTCCCAACCTTTTGGGTGTTTTGGATCTTTATGATGTAAAGATCAAAGCCAACCATATCAAGATGGGGACCTTGGGCAAGGCTTACGGGAGTTTCGGAGCCTATATCCTTGCCTCCGAGCATATCATCACCTATTTGGTCAATCGTGCCAAACCGGTCATCTATGCCACGGCTCCCTCTTTATACGATACGGCAGCGGGACTGTGTGCGTTGGAACGGATCATCTCTCACAAAGAGGAGCTGGGTGCTGCAGTGAGCAGACGCCGGCAGATCGTGCGCGAAATTTTGGGACTGGATATGCCGGGACTGATCGTCCCAGTAGAGATCGGGGATAACCGCAAGGTGATAGAGATACAGGAAGTTTTGCAGGAAAAAGGGTACCTGGTCGGAGCGATTCGCCAGCCAACAGTCGAGCGTGCGATCCTACGCCTGATAGCCCGTGTGGGCGTGAGTGAAAAAGATCTTCACCAAGTATGTGAAATTATAAGTTCATTTCGATAGAATATCTACTATGAATATTCGAAAGCTGCACATCAGGCACCAGGACAGGGATCTGGTCTCTATTCATTTTAGAATCAACCGCTCTCTTGCCCTGGTGGGGCAAAGCGGCAGCGGCAAGAGCTTGACGCTTAAAGCGATGCTGGGGATGCTGCCCGGTGATATGGAGTGTGAGCTTGATATCGAGAGTGAATTCGAGTTGCGGCGGGGTGATACGGTCTCTTTTGTCCCGCAAAACCCCTTTACCGCACTTTCTCCATTGACCCGGCTGACAGACCATTTTATGGTCGATAGAGCGCGCCAGGAGAAGCTTGTGGAGATGGTGGGGCTCAAAGCGGAGCTTTTGGACCGCTTCCCTCCCGAACTTTCGGGCGGACAGCTGCAGCGCATGATCATCATGATCGCTTTGGAAAAAGAGCCCAAGCTGATGCTTTTGGATGAACCGACGACAGCTTTGGATCCGGAAACGCGTACGCTGATCATCGAACTGTTGAAGTATCTCCAAGAAGAGCTCGGGTTTAAGATCCTTTTTGTGACCCATGATATGGAGAGTGCCAAGGGGTTATGTGAAGATATCGTCGTGATCAAAGAGGGGCGGGTGGTAGAGTCCGGGAACCTTTTTAGGGTGATCAACCGGCCCCAGGAAGCGTATACCAAAGAGCTGATCGAATCAAATTTTGCCCACAGGGAATTTAGAGTATGAGAAACTTTTTTAGTTGGAAAAAACTTTTTAGTTGGAAAAACTTTTTTATCGCAAGCGGCGCGGGCTTTTTACTGGTGGTCGCCATCATCCTTTATTACTACAACCAGGTACGTTTTATCGCGGATAACCTGGTCTACTATAAGCCCCCTTTGACGACACAGATATTGGACCGCAACGGTAAACGCATCGCCAATATCTTTGAAAAGGAACACCGTCTTTATGCCGGGATCGATGAGATACCTTCCCGCATCATCGAGGCACTGATCGCTATCGAGGATACGATGTTTTTTGAACATCCCGGTGTCAATATCGAGGCGATTTTACGTGCGATCTTTAAAGATGTCGTTGCCGGCAAGATGGTCGAAGGGGCATCGACGCTGACACAGCAGCTTGTGAAAAACACCCTCTTAAGCAGTGAAAAGAAGATCTCACGTAAGATCAAAGAGGCGATTCTCTCTTTTATCATCGAATCGAAACTGACAAAAACACAGATCATAGAGCGTTATCTCAATGAGATCTACCTGGGACATGGCTATTACGGTATCAAGACAGCTGCGCAGGGCTATTTTCACAAGCCTCTTCACCGTTTGACGATCAAAGAGATCGCCATGCTGGTAGGTCTTCCCAAGGCCCCGAGCTTTTATGACCCCACCCGCAATTATGAACTTTGTCTGGGACGGGCCAACCGCGTGGTCAGCCGTATGAATAAACTGGGATGGATCGATGATGCAGCGATGCATGCGGCCCTGGAAGAGAGACCGACGGTCTATGATGAGTCCAGAACCCAGATCAAAGCGCCTTACGTGGTGGATCAGGTCTTAAGAGAGCTGGAAGATAAGATATCCGATGTCAAGACGGGCGGCTATATTATCAATACGACAATCGATCTTGAGATGCAGGATATTGCAAGGGAAGCGGTCAAATTTGCCTATGATGAGGCGATTGAACGTTCTGTTGAAAAACTGCAGTATTTCAGTAAACGCCAAAAGCTCTACCGTGATGTGGACGGTAATAAAACCCTGATCGTTCCCGAAGAGGTCAACGCTTCCTATTTTGATGCACTTAACGGTGCCATGGTCGTGATGGAGAATAAGACGGGGGATGTCCTGGCTCTGATCGGCGGGGTGGACTATGAAAAATCGGCATTTAACCGTGCGACACAGGGAAAACGCCAGCCGGGATCGGCATTTAAGCCTTTTATCTATCAGGTGGCCCTGGATCTGGGATACAGCGCAAAGTCCCCGTTAACCGATGTCGCACGAACCTACTCCTTTAACGTCGACGGGGAAGAGAAAAAGTGGCAGCCTAAGAACTACGAAAAAGATTATAACGGGGTCATGAACCTCAAAGAGGCGCTGGTGCACTCACGAAACCTGGCTACGATCAATCTTGTGACCGATATCGGGCTCAAAGCTATGTATGATGAACTGACCAACCGTTTTGAGTTTAAAGAGCTTCCGTTTGATCTCTCCCTCTCGCTGGGAAGTATCGGCGTGTCACTGGTCGAACTCGCTTCGCACTATACGACCTTTTCCAATTACGGAAAACGTATGGAGAGCCGTCTGATCAGCTCCATCGAACATGCCACCTATGAGCCGAAGATCTTTGAACCGGTAAGCAAAGAGATTACCAAGCCTGAGCAGGCCTACCTGATGATCGATATCATGAGGGAAGTCGTCAACCGCGGTACCGGTAGACGCGCCTATGTGCAGGGTCTGGAGATTGCAGGAAAAACGGGAACGACCAACAAGTCCGTGGATGCATGGTTCTGCGGCTATACTCCGACAATTGAAGCGATTGTCTGGTTCGGAAACGATGATAATACACCGATGCAAAAAGGTGAGACCGGAGGGCGTGTATCGGGACCGGCATTTTCCTACTTCTTCTCCAAGCTCTTAAAACGCCACCCGGAGCTCAAGCGCATTTTTGATATACCAAGCGGTGTCATCACGACCCGTAAAGGGAAAAAAGTTGAGTACTTTACCGAGACTTCCCAGCCTCCGGGCCGTGAAGAGGTCGATGTACCGGAAGCCAGTGAAAACCTTCTCTTTTGATGTTTACACTTAAAAAG
>JBFEYF010000034.1:0-13127 GCA_041562295.1 Sulfurimonadaceae bacterium | reverse complement strand
TGTCTTTTATAAAGTGGGCAGCCGCAACGAAGTGATGGGTAAAAGCGGCATTGCGCATATGCTTGAACACCTGAACTTCAAATCGACAAAAAAACTTGCCGCGGGCGAGTTCGATGTCGAAGTCAAGAAGTATGGCGGAGTCAACAACGCTTCGACCGGTTTTGACCAGACCCACTACTTTATCAAATCAAGCAAGAAAAATGCGGGCCGATCCTTGGAGCTTTTTGCCGAGCTGATGAAAAACCTGGCACTTAAAGATGAGGAGTTCCAGCCCGAGCGAGATGTCGTAGCCGAAGAGCGCCGCTGGCGTACCGACAACAACCCTATGGGGTATCTCTATTTCCGCCTTTTCAATACGGCCTATACCTATCATCCCTACCACTGGACGCCGATCGGTTTTATGCAGGATATCAAGACATGGAGTATCGAGGATATCAAATCTTTCCATGAACGCTACTACCAGCCCAATAACGCTGTCGTCGTCATAGCCGGGGATATAGCAAAAGAGGAAGTCTTCAGCCTGGTCAAAAAGCATTTCGGCAAGATCAAAAACCGCTATGACTATGTGGAGAACATTGTCGATGCCGCAGCGATGCAGGCGCAGAAGAAGCAGACCAAGCGCAAAATCATCCCATTAAAAACAGTACAAGAGCCTGCTGAAAATATCAAACATTTTATCGAACCCGAACAAGACGGTGCACGCCGTCTGGTTATCGAGCGCGATACCCAGGTGGAGATGATCGCCGTCGCTTACCATATCCCGGACTATAAGCACCCCGATCAGCCGGTACTCTCTACGATTTCAGAGATGCTCAGCGCCGGAAAAAGCAGCCGTCTTTATAAAGAGATCGTCGATAAAAAAGAGCTGGCAAACCAGATCTATGCCTATAACATGGAGAACATCGATCCGGGCCTTTTTATCTTCTTGGCCATCTGTAACCCGGGTGTGAAAGCCGAACAGGTAGAAAAAGAGATCCATAAGCAGATCAAGAAACTGCAAACGACGACCGTCAAACAAAAAGAGCTTGACAAGGTCAAGATCAATATCAAAGCGGAGTTTATCTTCGGTTTCGAGACAGCCAGTTCCGTAGCCAGCCTCTTTGGTAGCTACTTTACCAAAGGTGATATCACACCGTTGCTGACACTTGAAGATCAGATGGCCAAAGTAACCAGCGATGATATCCAGAGTGCAGCTAAAAAATATTTCCGTGAAGAACAATCCACGGCAGTTATCTTAAGACCAGCAAAGGAGAAACAATGATTGAACTCGTTGGTGCTATGACGGCACTAATCACCCCGATGAAAGATGGGAAGGTCGATCATGAAAGTTATGCCAGACTTATCAAAAGACAGATCGATAACGGTATCGATATTGTCGTCCCGGTAGGTACCACAGGCGAAAGCGCTACCCTGACGCATGCAGAACACCGAGAATGTATCGAAACTGCCGTCAAGGTGTGTAAAGGTACCAATACCAAAGTTTTGGCGGGAGCGGGAAGCAATGCGACTGCAGAAGCCGTGGATCTGGCCAGATTTGCCCAGGAAGCGGGTGCCGATGCTATCTTGGCCGTAACACCGTACTATAACAAACCGACGCAAGAGGGTCTGTACCAGCACTACAAGGCGATCGCCCAGGCGGTCAACATCCCGGTGATGCTCTACAATGTCCCCGGAAGAACTGCTGTAGATATGGAAGCAGATACCGTAATACGCCTCTTTGACGATTTTGAGAACATCACTGCGATCAAAGAGGCGACAGGTTCCATGGAACGCTGTGTTGAACTGCTGGCCAAACGTCCTGAGCTAATCGTCATCTCAGGTGATGATGCCATTAACTACCCGTTGATGGCAAACGGTGCCAAGGGTACCATTTCGGTTACGGCCAACCTTTTACCGGACAGGATCTCTGATATGGTGCATAAAGCTTTAGAGGGTGATTTCACCGGTGCCAAAGCTATCAACGATGCACTCTATACAATCAACAGTGCCATGTTCTGTGAGAGTAATCCGATTCCTGTAAAAGCGGCGATGAACCTTGCCGGTTTGACACCTACATTAGAGTATCGTCTTCCGTTGGTCAAACCAAGTGATACATCTATCGAAACTTTAAAGACAGCTATGTCTAACTATACCATTGTGGAGTAAGAGTAAATGAGTAATAAAACTTTAGTAATTTCAGGCGGTACACGCGGTATCGGAAAAGCGATCGCGTATGAATATGCAGAGCACGGTGTCGATGTCGCACTGACGTATAACTCGAACGAAGAGGAAGCGAACAACATCTGTCAGGACCTTGAGAGCAAATACGGTATCAAAGCACGTGCTTACAAACTTAATATCCTGGAACCTGAAGAGTATAAAGACCTTTTCAAGCAGATCGATGAAGATTTCGACAGAATTGACTACTTCATCTCCAACGCTATTATTTCCGGTCGTTCTGTCGTAGGCGGTTTTGCACCGTTTATGCGTCTTAAGCCGAAAGGTCTGACCAATATCTGGACAGCGACGGTAACAGCATTTGTAGTAGGTGCGCAGGAAGCTGCCAAACGTATGGAAAAAGTGGGCGGCGGTTCGATCATCTCTCTATCCTCTACAGGTAACCTGGTCTATACCAAAAACTATGCGGGTCACGGAAGTAATAAAGCTGCTGTAGAGACGATGGTTAAGTATGCAGCTGAAGAGCTGGGAGATATGGGGATCCGCGTCAATGCGGTAAGCGGCGGTCCTATCGACACCGATGCACTCAAAGCTTTCCCTAACTATGAAGAGATGAAAGCCGGCGTTGAACGCCTCTCTCCGCTAAACCGTATGGGTGAAGCTGATGACCTTTCCGGTCTGTGCTACTTCCTCTCTACGGATAAAGCGAGCTGGATCACAGGCCAGACCTTTATCATCGACGGCGGGACCACGTTTAAGTCCGAGTAATAAGTATTACTCATTCTCATACGCAAAAGAGGCAAAGCCGCTTTTGCTACGTTAACACTGGGTTCGCTTTGCCAGCATGGCCACGGCGCTTTGCGCCTTTTACACGGCTAGCCGCGTGAGCTCGCTGCTGAAGCGGACGTAGAGTCATCGCAGGTGGCCGGGCTTTGCCCGGACTCCGTATCAAAACAAAAAAAGACTTTTATCTATGATCTGGAACCTTCCCAATATCCTGGCCCTCATCCGTATCTTTTTAGCCCCTTTTATGCTTTATGTGATGCTCAATCCGACATTTGTCACCAACTTCGGATTTCATGAGAGCTGGGTCAACTACTTTGCAGGCCTGATTTTTGTTATCGCAAGCATCACCGATTTTTTTGACGGTTTTATTGCCCGACAACTGGACCAAAAGACTGATATCGGTGCTATTCTTGATCCTTTGGCGGACAAGATGCTCACCCTCGCAGCCTTTTTTGGTCTGATGATGATGGGAACAGCATCGGTCTGGGCAATCTATATTATCATTGTCCGTGAGCTTTTCATCTCGGGTCTGCGTACCTCTGCCGTACAGCAGGGGCTGGATGTCTCCGCTTCCTGGGCAGGCAAGGTTAAGACCGTCGTACAGATGGTTGCGATCGGTTTTCTTCTGATGGACTGGATCTTTGCGCAGCCGTTACTTTGGATCGCTGTCATCCTGACCCTCTATTCCGGTGCAGAGTATCTTCTGGCCTACACCAGATCAATTAAAGGAAACAGGGCGTGAGTCTTATAGTCGCTTTACTGGTCTTATCGTTTCTGATCTTTTTTCATGAGCTGGGCCATTTTCTGGCAGCCCGCTACTTCGGTGTCCATGTCGAAGTCTTCTCAATCGGTTTTGGTAAACGTTTTTATACCCGAAAGATCGGTGATACCGAATTCTCCCTCTCTGTGATCCCTTTAGGCGGTTATGTACGTATGAAAGGGCAGGATGATCTTGATCCGGCCAAAAAAAATTACGACAGCGACAGCTACAACGCCCTGCGCCCTTTACAGCGTATCGCGATCCTTTTTGCCGGTCCCTTAGCCAACTTTGTCCTCGCCTTCGCCCTTTTTTATACCATCGCCCTGGCAGGTATGCCGACACTGGGAACCAAAGTGGCCAAACCGATGGAAAACACTCCGGCGTTTACCGCAGGCATTCTCAAAGGGGATATCATCCGTCAGGTCAACGGTGTCGATGTACAGACCAACAGAACCTTAAGTGAGATCATTGCCCAAAGTGAAAACGGCCTGGAACTGATCATCGAGCGGGATAGCAAACTGATACGTATCACCTTGATGCCCCAGATGATAGAGAGCCAAAACTTTTTCGGCGAGACGATCCAGAGAAAGATGATCGGCATTATTTTGGACGGAAGCTACCGCGTCACCGTAGACTACTCTCTTTTTTCCGCGATCGGGGAAGCTTGGTATCTGACACTTGATGCTTCTCAAAAGATCGCCCAGGGGGTTCAAAAGCTTATCGAAGGCGTCGTGCCGATGAAGGAGCTGGGCGGTGTCATCAGCATCGTCGATGTGACCTCTAAAGCGAGTAACGAAAGTTTTGTCCTACTTCTTTTTATTACCGCACTGATTTCGGTAAACTTAGGTATTTTAAACCTATTACCCATTCCCGCTCTGGACGGCGGACATATCATGTTCAATCTCTATGAGATGCTGACACGGCGTGTCCCTTCTGAAAAGATCATGATCAATATCACGATCGCCGGCTGGGCACTGCTTTTGGGGCTGATGAGTATAGGTATATATAACGATATTAACAGGTTAATGGCACCATGACAAACTATCAACACAACTTAGACCAGGTAATTGAGAATATTGAAAAAGCGCGCTTGGATGTAAGCGGTCATCACATTGTCAAGATCGTTGCGGTCAGTAAATACAGTGACGAAGAGGCGATCAAAGGGCTTTTAGCATGCGGACAAAGAGCGTTCGGCGAGAACAAGGTCCAGGATCTTCTCAAAAAGTCTGCAGATCTTGAGGATCTTCCTATCGAGTGGCACTTTATCGGTTCCCTCCAAAAGAACAAGATCAACCATCTTATCGATGCCAACCCCTTTTTGATGCACTCTCTTGACTCTTTGGAGCTGGCACAGGCACTGCAAAGCCGTCTTGAAGTCAAAAACAGCACTATGGATGTGCTTCTTCAGATCAATGCGGCGAACGAAGCTTCAAAATCCGGGGTCTCAACAGACGAAGCACTCGATATCTATGCCCAGGTCAACGAGAACTGCCCCAACATCAATCTCAAAGGGGTGATGACCATCGGAGCCCACTCACAAGAGAGAACTCTGATTCAAAAGAGCTTTGAAGATACCTACAAGATCTATGAAGCGCTTCCTGACAAAGAGACGCTTATCTGTTCTATGGGGATGAGCAGCGATTATGAGCTGGCTATTCGCTGCGGCAGCAATATGGTACGTATCGGGAGTGCCTTATTTAAATAGCCGCTTACTCCGATCTTTGATCCCTAACCGAGATCGAAGGAACGGCCCGCTTTGTAAAGCGTTACGATCTTGCCTTGCAGCTTCTCACCGGTATAGAGTGATGTCTCATCCTCTATCCTCTCTTCCAGCCCCAAATCTATAACCATGAATTCAGCGTTGTGACCGGCTTGGACTTCTGTCACCGCCTGGGGGATAAAACGGGAGGGGTTGGTAACCGTAAGCTCCACCAGACGCTCTAAAGAGACCAGACCCGACGTAACCAGCTTGGTATAGTAGAGTGAAAAGAGCTTTTCAAAACCGCGCGTACCGTAGGCCGCATGGGCAAATGCCGTATCTTTTTTCACCTTTGAACGGGGTGCGTGCATAGCGGTGAGGATATCGATCTTTCCTTCTTGAAGCGCCTTTTGCATCTTATCCCTTTCACCCTTGTCGCGAAGCGGTGGTTCGATCTTGGCGTAGGTGTTATAGGCTTCACACGCCTCATCCGAATTGATAATGTGGTGTATTGAGACTTCAGAGAAGATCTTCACCCCTTCCGCCTTGGCTTTGGCTATCTTATCAAGGACCTGAACCGTAGATATCCCTTTGATCACCACCTCTACCTCAAAAAAGCGTGCCATCTCGATGATCTTGCCTACCTGTACGATCTCAGCTAACGGGGTATTGCCGACCAGTCCCAAACGGCTGCTTACCGACCCTTCATGCATCATCGAGTCTGCGTTTAAAGAGCGGTCTCTCAGCTCACAGAAGATCGCCACATCTTTGAGCTTGGCATACTGCATCACACGGCGCATGATATTGGAGTCCGTATCGGAGTAGATAAACGGAACCAGACCGCCCGATTCCAAAAGGATGGAGATGTTGCTGAGTCTCGCATCATCCAGTATCGCCGAAAATGCAGGATAGACCGTCGCACCGTCAGCACTTTGAAGATGCGACTGGACCGAAGCCAGTGTATTTTGCGAATGGATCGTATCCGGACCGCAGGGGCGTAAAGCGACGGAACCGACCCCGCACATCAAAGCTTCGGTAGCTAAATGGGATAAACTTTGGGGCGCAAACGATTCGTTGAGTGTCGTTGCATTAAGATCGACCATCAAAGGCATCAGCAGTTTGCCCGAATCTGCTCCGCTTTTCTTTTCAACCTTCGTTATCTTTCCGTCTGCATCAATTTCAATAGTAGCTGTTACGCTCCCGTTTTTATCGACAAGTGTCACATCGTTTATAAGCATGGCCTGCCCTGTTTTTTGTTATGATTATAGCGCATGAAGGATTGAACAAAGATGAAATATAAAGCGTTACTGCCACTTATGTTAAGTGCGGTGTTGTCGGCATCGCAATATGATGACGGAGAGGTTTTCTTTTTTCAAAAAGGGTGCACCAGCTGTCATGGGAATGAGGGTCAGGGACTGCATGAGTTTCCCCGGCTTGCCAATCAAAAGGCCAAAGATCTGCGCAAAAAGCTTAACGCCTACAGAGATGACCTGATCAAAACGCCGCAGGCCTCTATCATGACTGGCTACGCAAAAAATCTCGCGCCCAAAGAGATGGAAGCGATTATCGAGTATCTCTCTAACTTTAAAAAAGTGGAGTCGGGTCAGCGGTATGATGACTCTTACGAAGCGTGGGGAGACGGGGGGAGTTGAGCCTTTAAAGCTCTTTGAGCTTCTTCAAAAAAGCCTCGGCACTGATATCACCCTGGATACGTGAAGCACGGCTTATCTCTTGACCGTTTTTGAAAAAACGCAAAGCGGGAGGTCCTGCGACTTCCAACTCTTTTTGCAATGCGGTCAAAGCCTCTGTCGAAGTCGTCAGATCGGCTTTGGCCAATATAAAATCTTTGGTCGCCTCAACGACTCTAGGGTCTTTAAAAGCACCCTTTTCCAGCTCTTTACACTGGGCGCACCATTTGGCCGTAAAATCTACAAAAACCACTTTATCACCCGCTTTGGCCAAAAGGTTTTGCAGACTTTGCGGGGAGTCTACCTCTTCGGTAAACTTCAACCCCTCCTCTACTCTCTCTGCAGCCTGCCCCGTATAGAGGTATTTCAACGGATCATCCAGGCTCCCTTTGGTAAAGGATCCGATAAAAAGGATAATCGCATAGATAAAGACGAACAGTCCTAGCCCTTTTCTAAAGCGTCTCCAGCCCGAAGAGGTCTTGTCAAGCGTATCCATAGCCCCGATATAGACCGAAGAGATCATCAGCAGTGCGGCGATCATGATCATCGTAGCGTTTTCGGAAACGATACGGTCAAGCATCCAAATAGCCAGACCGATCATCAGCACACCGAAGATCGCCTTGATCGAATCCATCCATGCACCAGGCTTCGGCATCAGCTTACCTGCACCCACACCGATGGCCAACAGCGGAAGCCCCATACCGATACTCATCGCAAAAAGGGCCACGCCGCCAAGAAGGGCATCTCCGGACTCACCGATATAGGCCAAGGCACCCGCCAGCGGTGCCGCGACACAGGGACCGACGATCAGTGCGGAGAGAAATCCCATCACCGCAACACCCCAGATACCGTGGCCTTCCGCTTCATGAGAAGCTTTGGAAAGGCGTGTCTGAATCCATTTAGGCATCTCGATGTCATAAAAACCGAACATTGAAAAAGCCAATCCCATAAAGGTCAAACTGAAAAGGATAATGACCCAAGGTGTCTGCAGTGCGGCCTGGATATTACTTCCAAACAGCCCTGCCAAAATACCTGCGATCGTATAGGCGGCAGCCATGGCCAGTACATAGACCAGTGAGAGGAAAAACGCCTTTTTTGTCGTGATCTTTTCACCCTGGGCTACGATGATACTCGAAAGGATCGGGATCATAGGAAAGACACACGGTGTCAGTGACAGCAGCAGTCCCAAGCCGAAGAATGAGATGATGATGATGATAAAGCTCTTTTGAAAAAGGGCTTTGATCTCATCTGACTCACTCAAATCCGCGATACCGTCCGATGCAGCGGCTTTGGAAAAGTCCACTGTAAACTTTTGGGTATGTTCCATCGGCTGATAACACAGCCCCTGCTCCGAACATCCCTGATACGCAACGGTAACAGCGATCTCTCTGGCTTCAGGCTTTGTACTTAAAAGCTTGATGTCAAAGCCCAATGTCCCTTTATAGATAGCCTCTGGTCCGTCCAGTCCCTCATGCATCTGCGGCGCCGGGAGTTTATACTCTGCGGTAATCCCCTGGGGGGTCTTGATCTGTACTTTATCCTGGTAGAGATAGATCGATTCGCCCAAAGCGATCTCTACATGCACCATCTCCCCTTGCTGACTCATCGTGGCCCGAAAAGCCTCTTCGGCAGTCAAAAACTTCGGCATGGCAGCCTGCAAGAGAGAGAAAGAGAACAGACTCATAAAAAGAAGATAAAAAGCTACACGCATACTCACATTCCTTATTCGCTTTAAAAGTGGTTATTATACTCTATCTGTGTAAAAGTAAAGTAAACAGATCAAGAGTTTGGACAGATTCGGGAGTCGAAGTTGATTTTTACAGGATCGTGTATTATAATAACCTATAATCGAAACAGGTCATCGCTTCGTAAACCATAAGATCAAAGGTTACTCAATGACGCCAAAAGAGCTCCAAGAGATGAGTAAAGATCTCCGTCTGCTGTATGTAGAGGATGACGAAAATCTTCGAGTAGAAACGAGCAAACTCTTTTCCCATCTTTTTGATCATATCAGTACGGCAGAAGACGGGGCCGAAGGTCTTAAGAAGTTTCAGGAAGAGACGTTCGATATCGTCATCACCGATATCAATATGCCCAATATGAACGGCGTCGAGATGGTTCAGGCCATCAAAGAGATTGCCCCTTCGCAGCCTATCGTGATTACTTCTGCACATGACGAGTCCCACTACCTGCTTCCCCTGATCGATGCCGGTGTAGACAAATATATACTCAAACCGATCAGCATGCAAAATATGCTTACCGTTTTGGGAACGGTCTGCAGCAATATCCAAAACGAGAAACTTGTCCAGGCCTACCGGCATGAACTGGAAGTCAAAAACGAAGCGCTGATCAAAAACAACGAAAAGCTTAAAAAGATCATACGAATTCTTGATACCAAGATCAAACAGGAGGCTGTCGTACGCTCCAAAAACAGTGCACCGCAGGAGCCTTCGCAAGCCCCCTCTCAAGATCAGGACAAAACAGAGGAGCAGCCCCCGGCACCCAAAGAGCATCTACCGCTTCCCAAAGAGCCGGTTATCCAGACTTTTGATGACTATATCCTGGATAATGATATGGCCGAGATGCAGGATCTCGAAGAGGATATCGACAGTGATGCCGTCTCTTTGCAGCTTCAAAGTGAGGCCAATGCCTCTCAGGTTATCAACCTCGGAAAAAACTTCATCCGATACGGCGGCATATTGAGCAACTATCCTGTTTTTAGCCAGTTGGGTCACTCTATTATAGCCATGGGCGAAGCCTTAAGCGAACATGCCGATGTCTATTGCGAAAACGCCTGGGAGATCTCCACCCTGTTGGAAAGTTTTTTCTATGTATTGAGCAAGTGGCGTACCGCGATCTTTGAAGAGGGGGTGGAAGACCCCCATATGTATGATGCCTCACTCATCAATGACATGGAGACCATTATCATGATACTGGAGAACAAGCAGGATGATATTGAAGGGGATATCGAGTTTTTTTGATGGATCTTTAACGCAAAAAGAGCTTTCTGCGCTTTTGAGACCGCATCTCTTAGGCGCAAAGCGGCGGATCTTCCTCTTGTACTTTTTCTCTTACAGCTTTCTTACCTCTTTTTTTAGTCTGTTCCTTTACGCGTTGCCCAACGCAAATATGCTAAGATACCCCCTAAAAAAGGCTTATCATGGCTAACAGACTGGCGCACGAAGACTCTCCCTACCTTCAACAGCATAAAGATAATCCCGTTGATTGGTACCCCTGGTGTGATGAAGCATTCCAAAAAGCGGCCCGAGAGAAAAAGGCGATCTTTCTCTCTATCGGCTACAGCTCCTGTCACTGGTGCCATGTCATGGAACGGGAAGTCTTTGAAAACGAGACGCTGGCGGCTTATCTCAATGAGCACTTCATCTCGATCAAAGTCGATAAGGAGGAGCGTCCCGATATCGACAAGCACTACCAGGAGCTGTATATGCTGCTGAACCGCCGTGCGGGAGGGTGGCCGCTCTCTATTTTCTTGACACCGCAGAACAAAGCCTTTTATGCCGCTACCTACATCCCGCCTACCAAACAGATGAACATGATGGGGTTTGATGAGCTGACCAAAGTGATCGCAGAGAAGATCGCTTCGGATGATTCCGATCTTTTCAAAAATGCGGATGAGATCCAACGTTTTATGCAGCATAACGATAAACCCAAAGAGGGTACAAAACTCAACCTCTCCATCATAGAGACCTATCTCAAGCAGATCGGTATGAACTTTGACACGGAGTACGGCGGATTTTCTGTGGCACCGAAATTCCCCCATACATCGACACTGCAGACCCTGCTTGACATCTACCAGCTGACAGAGGATCAAAGAGCTCTCTCCATGGTGACACAGACACTGGATGCCATGCATAAAGGGGGGATGTATGACCTGGTCGACGGAGGTTTTTGCCGCTACTCGACAGACCAGAAGTGGCTCGTACCCCATTTTGAAAAGATGACCTACGACAATGCCCTCTTAAGTGATCTCTATGTGCGCAGCTTTGAGCTGACAGGCAATGAGGCCTACAAGCAGACCGCTTTTGAAACGCTCGATTTCATGCTTCATTTTATGCAAAAAGACCATCTATTTTTCTCGGCAAGCGATGCGGACACCCAGGGCGTCGAAGGCAAATATTTCGTCTACGGTTATGAAAAGACGCGATCCGCTTTATTAAAGAGGTTTGATCCCCAGACCGTGACACAGATCTTAGACTATTTTGATATCACACCGGATGGAAACTTTGAAGGCAGTTCCATCCCTTCGGTCAAAAGTATGGATCGCCCCGACTGGTATGAGCAGGCGCTGAAGCTTCTCAAATCACTCAGAGACCCCGATCTCTACCCCTTTATCGATCATAAAGTGATCACGGCATGGCAGTCGATGATGGTCCAGGCACTCTACAAAGCCTCTTTACACGAAGCACGCTACCGTAAAGATGCCGATGCAGCGCTCAAGGCTTTGCTTGATAAACTCTATGTCAAGCAGACACTCTATCATACAAGTTTGGTGGATAAAGAGCCGGCGGTTAAAGCCTTTTTGGAAGATTATGCCTATTTGGGCCGTGCACTGATTAGCGCCTATCAGGTTACCTTTGACGAACAGCAGCTGCTTTTGGCGCAAAAACTTGCCAACGATGCCATAGCCGCTTACTATAAAGAGGGGGCATGGAACTTCTCGGACGGGGAGTTTGTCACCAAGGCAGACATCACCGACAACTCCTACCCAGGATCGGTAGCGGTCATGACGGACCTGCTCATATCCCTGGGCCGGCTGATTGACCCCAAATATGAGCATATCGCCTTTAAGACGCTGGAGTACAACTCCTACAAAACGATGCGTACACCGGCGCATTTTCCCTACCTGACAGCAACCGTGATCCGCCACCTTTCGCGCGAGTATATCTTTAAACTCCCTTCAGAGAAGATAGAGCTTTCCAGACTCGGCACATTACGGCAAAGCCACCCTTTTATACTCCTACAAACCGTCCCGGGAGAAGATATCCTTGTCTGTGACCAACAAAGTTGTTATAATAGTGTCACGAATCTGGATCAGGCTATAGCTGTTTTCAATGAGCTTGCGTCCGAAAAAGAGAGCCCCAACCAACCTTAGTAAAGGAGTATGCCATGATGAAACGTCTAACTATCGTTTTAGCCCTAGCTTTAGCTACAGCTGCGACATTTAGCGGTTGTGAACGCAACGATTATCAGCATCCGATGCACAGAAAATAATTTTTATCATGATTTATTCATCAGATAGTGTTATAATAAAAGCACATTCACTGATGGGTAGATTATGACTCCTAAAGAACTCAAAAACATCACTTCCCGATACCATGTTCTCTATGTTGAAGATGATGCAGCCCTTCGTCATGCATCTGCACGTCTTTTTAGCCAGTTTTTCGGTACGATCGATGAAGCTGTTGACGGGAAGCAAGGGTTGCAGATGTTTGAACAAAACAGTTATGACCTGGTCATCTCTGATATCAACATGCCCCATATGAGCGGGGTCGAGATGATCCGCCGCATCAAAACCCTGGAACCGGACCAGGCCGTTATCGTCACATCCGCCTACAGCGATTCCCAAAGTCTTATGGAGCTGATCGAAGCCGGGGTCGACAAGTTTATCCTCAAACCGCTCGATCTTAAAAAGCTTATCTCCGCTTTTATACAGATCTCTTTTTATATCGAAGATCTTAAAAACAAAAACAGCGCCAAAGATCAGATCAAGATTCTCAAGCGGGAGATTGAACGGCTTAAGTCACTGTTGCCGCCCGAAGATCCCCGTGTCAGTGCCGATGACGAAAAGACGCTTGAGCAGATGGAAAACAAGCTGCTGCAGGTAATCTTTGATATCCAGATGGAGGGGGAGTGTCCGACACACTTGCATGAAGAGTTATTGGGTCTGTTGCGTCTTCTGGCAGAGATGCTGCACAGTTACCGTGAGCTAAAACCGCTCTATCTTTCGATACAGGCACTGCTCAGCGAGATGAGCCAGAACCTTCAATGTTTTTGCACCAAATTGACACAGGTTACC
>JBFEYF010000033.1:0-13135 GCA_041562295.1 Sulfurimonadaceae bacterium | reverse complement strand
GCGCCCGGGAAGCCTTTTCGGACGCGGAGACAATCCGCTCTTTACCGACCGCAAGGCGATGAAGATCAACGATATCGTCACGGTCGTGATCCAGGAGAATGTCTCGGCTTCAACCACGGGGCAGAAAAAACTGACCCAAAGTAACAACTCCAATCTGGGGGACGGCAAGTTCGGTTTTACCGGTACACCGGGTCACCAGTCCAAACACTTTCAGGATGTTAATGACCTGACCAACTACAACTACAACTCTGCCAGTACGACAGAGTACCAGGGGCAGGGGAGTGTGACCCGTAACGAGAAGTTCCAGACCACGGTGACGGTGCGCGTGGTTAAAGTGATGAACAACGGCAACTACTTTATCCACGGTAAACGCCAGATGCTGATCAACGGCGAAAAGCAGATCATCCAGATCAGCGGGGTTATCAGTCCCTTTGATATCAACCAGCGTAACGAGGTCGATTCCAACAAGATCTCCGATGCGAAGATCGCCTATGTCACCGAGGGTGATGTGAGACAATCGACCAAACAGGGTACGTTTACCCGTGCTATCGAAGCGCTCTGGCCGTTCTAACGGCCAGGATTTCGGTGCACCTTTAAGCCGGCAGCTTCATGACGCTCTCTTTGCAGATACTTTTACCCCTGCTGCTTGCTGTCGCGCTGCTTTTTCTTTACAGGCTTCTTCTTTTTCGTTACCGAAGACAACGGGCACTTAAAGCGTTGCATGACCAAAGTTTCCCGCAACGGTTCAAAGAAATTTTGGAAAAAATCCCGCACTACCGCGCCGTACCGGATAGCGACCGTTTAAGACTCTATTACCGGATACAGCGTTTTTTATATCTTAAAAAGTTCGTTCCCAAATATATAGAGCTTAATGACGAGATACGGGTAACGGTGGCCTTTTACAGTGCCTTTATGTCACTTCACATGCCCGAAGAGACCTTTGATACACTGCGTACCGTCGTTGTCTACCCTTATCAGCTGATCATAGATGAACCCCGCCGCTTCAACAGTGCCGGCAGCCTTGTTTTGGAGGGTCTTAATGTCGGTGCGACGATGATCATCGCATGGAATAGTCTCAAAAAAGAGATTTTTCATCCCAAAAAGCACAATCTGCTGGTGCATGAACTGGCCCATGAACTGGATTACGAAAGCGGCGCGTTTAACGGGATACCTCCCATGAGCTTGTCCAAGTACCAGACTTTCGGCAAAGTCTTTTTCCGCCATTTTCAAAAGTTGCAAAAGCGTATCCGGCAAGGGAGATTCCAGGGCAAGTATAAGTTTTTGGGTGCCTATGCCGCAACCAACGAAGCGGAGTTTTTCGCCGTAGCCAGTGAGCTCTATTTCGAACGCCCCAATCATCTAAAAAAACACTTCAGTGATCTTTACGAGGTTTTGGAAAACTTCTATCAGCTGGATATGGCAAGGCATAGCTTTTCCTAGATTTGACAATGGGTTTACCCGTTCGTTGCAAAAGGTGGAACAATCACTTATCAAGCCCGAAGCCGTACTGATGGTCTGGGCACACTGGACCCCCTCCCTATAAGGGGGGGTGACACTCCATGAAGATGAGACATTGATGTACGATTTTTTCGGTTTCCCCGAAGCGGACATCCCGGTGATGCAGTTGGGTATCAACCGCAATCTTTCGCTAAAAGAACATTTTGAGTTCGGCAGTCGCTTAGGGGGATTGCGTGATCACGGTATTATGATCATAGTCGGCGGCAATATTATCTATAATCTTGGTGAAGTCGATCCCGATGAAGCTGCCAAGCCTTATGTCTGGGCCAAAGCGTTTGATACTTATATTAAAGAAAGCCCTTTTAAACCGTGATTTTAAAGCATCGATCGATTTTGAAAAGCATGCGCCCCCATGCAAAAAAAAGCGCATCCCACACTGGAACACTACATACCGCTTTTATACGTTGCCCGGACCTCTTATAAGAGGGATATCAGCCGCTTTCCTTATGAAGAGATCGTACACGGGACATTGAGCATGCGCAACTGCTTTTTGGAGAGTTGTGAACCTCGGTAATAGTTAAGAAATGGTTTTATGCTAGAATACTTCTTTTGGAGGTGTTCATGATGCGTTACCTACTGATTTTTTTACTCCCTTTGGTTACCCTGCTTCAGGCTGAAAGTTTTGAAGAGTTTAAACAGGCCGAAATGAAGGCTTTTAAAGCCTATAAAGATGCTCTGGACAAAGAGTTTGCCGATTACCTCAATCAGCCCTGGAAACCTTTTGATTCCAAAAAGAGCAAGGCAAAACTCAAGCCCAAACCCCAGGTGATCAAACCGATTGAGACCGTCAAAGAACCGGGGAAAAAGGCGCCGGTCATCGAAGTACCGAAGATCAAAAAAGAGGTGAAGGTAGCGAAGATCGAAAAAGTGCCTGAAGTCGAGCCTGTCATTGTCAAGGTCCCCGAAGCCAAAGTGACACCCCAAAACATCAATATGGCAAAGACGCAAATCATTTTCTACGGGCATAAACTTGTTATCAAATATGAGAACCCCCTGGATAACCGCTACAGCACGATGATGAACCGTCAAAAGATCAGCGACGCATGGAAAGCTTTTGCAACCAGTGAATATGTGGAGCTTCTCAATCAGGTCAAAGAGAGCGTAAAGGTCCTTAACCTCAATGACTGGGGACAGATTAAGCTGCTTGAAAAGATCGGCGGGAAGCTCTTTAGAAACCGCAATGAGAGCCGTCTTTTTACCTGGTTTATCTTTACCAAGCTGGGGTATGACATCAAGGTGGGGTTTGCCCGGCAAAACGTCGTCCTGATGACGCCGATCAATACCAATCTCTACAGCACGACCTACTTTAAGATCGGCGGGAAAAAGTATTATGCCATCGACTATACCGGCGGGAAAAAAGTGGGACGCATCAAAACCTATGAAAAACCGCATCCTGCGGCAAAAAACAGTTTCGACCTGCGCATAGACAAACGACCGATGCTCAAGCAGTATAAGACGTCACGCTCGGTCGCTTTCAAGTATAAAAACCGCGAGTACAAATTGGACCTTGATTATGACAAGGTCTATGTGGCTTACTATAAAAATTACCCGCAGGTGGAGTATGATAACTACTTTAAAGCACCGGTATCACCTATTGCCGACGCTTCGTTTAAAAACAACGTCGCCAAACTGATCGAAGGCAAAGGAGAGGTCGAGGCGGTTAATTTGCTGTTACGTCTGGTTCAAAAAGGGTTTGACTATAAGATAGACCAGACACAGTTCGGATATGAGAAAGTGATGCTTCCCGAAGAGACGCTTTTTTATCCCTATTCTGACTGTGAAGACCGATCTATCCTCTTTTCCAAACTTGTCAACGATCTGCTCGGATTAGAAGTCGTGGGTATCAAATTTCCCGAACATCTGGCTACGGCAGTTGTACTCAAAAGCCGTCTCAGCGGCGGAACCTCCTTTGTCAAAGATGGCAAACGCTACTATATCGCAGACCCGACCTACCTGGGTGCCGATGTCGGTATGATACCTCCGCGCTATAAAGGTGTGGGCTTTGAGGTCATAAAGGGAAATTAGGCTGACACCCTGTATAATGACAAAAAAGTTTATACAGGTTATCGATGCGTCTAGACCAATATCTGGTAGATGAGGGGTTGGCCCCCTCAAGAAATATTGCCCAACAGCTGATCAAAGAGGGAAAGATCAAAGTATCCCGACAGGTCGTGACCAAACCCTCCTTTAAAGTCGAAGCGGGAAGTGTCGTCGAAAAAGATATCGAGCATATCTACGTGGGCAGAGCGGCTTACAAACTCAAAGCATTTTTAGCATCACATCCTGTAGGAGTCGAAGGCAAAGAAGCCCTGGATGTCGGTTCAAGTACCGGAGGCTTTACCGAGATATTGTTAGAAAGGGGTGTGGCCTCGGTTGTCGCTTTGGATATCGGCAAG
Source organism: Sulfurimonadaceae bacterium (assembly GCA_041562295.1). Classification (GTDB taxonomy): domain Bacteria; phylum Campylobacterota; class Campylobacteria; order Campylobacterales; family Sulfurimonadaceae; genus JBFEYF01. Next base: position 9,221 of record JBFEYF010000033.1, on the reverse strand, counting down.
GACCAGCTCCATGAACGTATCCGTCGTGACAGCCGCGTCATGTCGGTAGAGGAGCAGGATGTCAGAACGTACGAACATGCCCCTTTCGAACTGGTCACCTGTGATGTCTCCTTTATCTCCCTGCACCATATTTTGGAGAGTATCGACCGTTTGGCCGCTAAAGATATTATCATTTTGTTTAAGCCGCAGTTTGAAGTCGGGGTCGGTGTCAAGCGCAACCGTGCCGGTGTGGTCCAGGATGAGAAGGCTATCGACAAGGCCAAGGAACGCTTTAAAGATGCCTGTGCTCTTTTAGGATGGCAGCTTCAGGTAGAGGAAGCATCGAAACTGGAAGGTAAAGAGGGAAACCGTGAGTACTTTTACTACTTCTCAAAACATAACTAGTATAGCTATCGGGGGCTTTGACGGTATCCATGTAGCCCATCAGGAGCTTTTTAAGCAGCTGGATCCTGACAGCGGTGCCGTAGTCGCGATAGAGACAGGTTATGCACGGATGACCCCGGGCATGGAACGTCAGTACTATACACACCATCCGGTGATCATCCTGGATCTGGATACGATCCGGCATCTTGATGCCGAAGGTTTTATCGACAAGCTCAAGCAGATGTTCCCAAAACTGACCAGGATCGTCGTAGGGTACGATTTTCAGTTCGGCAAAGCCCGGGCTTACGGTATCAAAGATCTGAAAAAGCTGTTTGAGGGAGAGATCGTAGTCGTCGATGAAGTGGTACGCGCAGGTATCTCGGTCCATTCACGTACCATCAGAACCCTGATAAGCGAAGGTGTGATCAACCAGGCAAACAAGCTGTTGGGTCATGACTATACGATAAAAGGGAGTGCGGTCAAGGGACAGGGTATCGGGAAAAAAGAGATGGTTCCTACGATCAACATCGTCACAGAAGGTTTTTTGCTCCCCAAAGAGGGTGTCTATGCGACGCTGACACGAATCAATGATGAAGCGCACTACCACCCGTCGGTATCGTTTTTGGGCCACCGCATGACCACAGACGGCAGCTTTGCCATAGAGAGTCATATCCTGAATCAGGATGTGGGAGAAGTGACACAGTGCGATATCGCCTTTTTGACCTATCTTCGTGACAATAAAAGCTTTGATTCCATCGCTGATTTGAAAGTTCAGATCGATAAAGATATCGAAGCTGCGAAAAAAGAGCATGGTAAACTGGCCTTGTAAGAGGGCAAAAAACTTTATCTGAGTCTAGGTAAAGGAAAAGATAATATAATTACTGTTTTTGGGAGTCGAATGTGCGATATTTTCTTCTCATTGTCATGATCCTGGTGTTATTCAGTGGCTGTTCCAAACAGCCGTTAAAGTCTGAGCTTACCCAAGAGCAAAAGGCCTTCTTAGCCAAACGTGCACTGATCGATGGGATGTTAAAAGGGAGTGTCTATCAGTTTCAAGAGCGGGTATTGCGCTTTAAAGATGGCCGTTTTGCACTGTATGAAGACCCTTTAAAAGCGCCTGTAGATTACGGGATCGTTGACAGCAACGTCACCCATATCACCTTTACGACCAAACGCAAACAGGCGGTCCATGCCATAGATATCAATGCCACAACGGTTCATTTTCAAAGTGACCAGGTCGATCTCTTTTTTACAAAGAGCGAAGCACCCCTGTTTTATAAAGCCACCAACCTCTTTGAAGTGGTTCAGTTCGGAAATCTCACAGATCTTAACCGTGTTGTCAGCGAAGGAGCTTCCTATGAGGTGGTCAATGATCTTGGGGAGTATCCGCTTATGGAAGCCGTTTTTTACAAACGTTCGGACCTGATACCCCGGATGATCCAAGACGGGGCCAGCCTGACAGACGAAAATTTCAACGGCTATACGGCACTGCATATCGCTATAGAGCAGAAAAACGCAGAGCTGGTCAAGATGTTACTGAAACTGGGGGCCACAAAACAGCTCCGCCCCTGCGGTGAGCTGCTTGAAGTGATCCAGACAGATGAGAGTTTTGAGATGGCAAAGATCATGATCGAAGCAGGGTTTCAACCTGACTGCCGCCAAAGCAGCCTCCTTTTTTGGGCAATCAGCTCGGAAAAGCTTGCCAATACTCCCGAACAGCTTGAAGCCGTCGATTATCTGCTGGATCATCATATAAAGACAGATGTGGTATCGGTTGACCTGGGTGACACACCGCTGATGCGGGCGGCCGCAGTCGGCAACGAGAAGATATTGATGCGTCTTATCGAAAAAGGGACCAACCTCTTTGCCAAAGACCGTTTTGGCAGAACGGCGCTTGATTATGACAGCCTCTACCTGGATCATGTCAATCCGCTTGTAGAAAAGGTCCTTAAAGAGGCGGGACTGAATATCGGGATCAAAGTCGAGTCGGATAACGTTTATGAAGAGGCTCAAAAGATCTATAAAAGGGGGGATCATCGTAACGCCTATAAGGCTTTTAAGATGTATGCCAAACGCTACCGCCAAAAACGTTTTTATGAAGGGGTAATCGCATCTGCCCAGGCGATGAAGCGGCCGACATTGGAGATCATAGAAGATCTTATCCAGACCTATACCCATATCTATACCGAGCAGACGGAAACGTTCTTTTCGGATCTGATCGGCTTTTATGCGAAGATGGAACCGTTGTGCAAGGATGACAAACATCTTGACCGTTACGGAAATTACCGTCGCGGTTCTGTCTATTTTGTCTATGAAAAGATAGACAAGCTTTATGACAGGCTCTATAAAGCCTATCCCAAAATAGAGTATCTTTACAGAAAATATAAAAATCTGAAAAAGTTTAAGGATCTGGTCCATCTGCGTCGGGTCGATATCAAAAACCGCGAGGGTGTGCGCTATGTCGGTGAAAGTCTGAAGGGAAGACCTTTTGGCAAGGGGGCACTGAAATATCCGACCGGATCCAGATACTTCGGTACGGTATTTAACTATACAAGACACGGAAAGGGGAAGATGGTCTATACCGACGGACAGATCTATGACGGAAACTGGGTCAATGATAAGAGAGAGGGGCAGGGGTTCTTTACAGACAGCAGCAATGCACTCTTTTTGGGAACGTTTAAAAATGATGTCCAGATTGGTGACGCCAAGAAGCTTAGAAAGGGACGTTAGGCAAAAAAGATGTGCTATTTGGGTCAAAGTAAGGTCACACAATGCAAAGTATGATAAAATTGGAGCTAAAAAAAGGCTGTTAGCATGTTGGCCACACCGACTTCACATGAGAAGTTTTTTCCAAAAGATAAGATTCTCGTGACAAAAACGGACCTCTCCGGTAAGATCACTTATGCCAATACGGAGTTTATAAAAATCGTAGGTCTTACAGAGAAAGATCTGATAGGCAAGCCGCACAGTATCATCCGCCATCCCGATATGCCGCGCATCATCTTCAAATACCTTTGGGACTATCTTAAGTCGGGCAAAGAGATCCATGCCTATGTCAAAAACCTCTGTGCCGACGGTTCCTTTTACTGGGTTATGGCCAATGCTACCCCGTCGTTTGACCTGGATAATAAGATCATCGGGTTCCACTCCGCCCGCAGAAATCCGACCCAGGAAGCGCTGAATGTGATCAAGCCGCTTTATAAAGAGCTGCTCTCCTTGGAAAGAAACGGCGGTATGGAAGCGAGCGCCAAAAGATTGCAGGAGCTATTAGATGAAAAAGGAGTCGAGTATGATGAATTCATCCTCTCTATCTAAAATACATTACGGCAACTATGCCCATATCGTGGTTGCGATCGTGGGATTGACAGTCTCTATAGTCGTTGCAGGGTTTCACCCTTTTGTATTGATGTTTAACCTCTTTAACCTCTTTATAGCACTTTTTTTGATGCGCCATATCGATATCGTCTATAAGAGTGTCAAAGAGTCGGCACTGACGCTGCGCCATGCACTCAGCGGAGATCTGGAACACCGAGAGTTGCATATTACCGGAGGGGGCGAGATCGAAGAGCTCTCCCATAATGTCAACAACTTTATCGATCAGACAGAGAGCTTTATGAGGGAGATCAATACCTCCATAGAGTATGCCAGTAACGGTAAGTTTTTCCGCCGTGTTAATACGACGGGACTCAATGCCGCTTTTGCACAGACGGGGAAACTGGTCAACCGCAGTATCGATTCGATGAGAGATGAACATAATATCAAGCAGAACGAGAAGTTTTTGTTCGATCTTCACAATACCGGCAAGGGTCATATAGAGAATTTCCAGATCATTCAAAAGCAGCTGGAAGAGAACAGTACCATCACAGAAGAGCTGGCTATAGAAGCGCAGGAGAGTGCCTCGCTGTCACGGGCCAATAACAGTGTCGTAGAACAGATGAACAGCAATTTTATGCGTCTGGGAGAGATCGTACAGCAAAATGATGCTTCGGTTGAGGCGTTGGTACAGCGTACGACAGAGATCAACGAGGTGCTGGATCTGATCAAAGATATCGCCGAGCAGACCAACCTGCTGGCACTCAATGCCGCGATAGAAGCGGCCCGTGCGGGCGAACACGGCCGCGGTTTTGCGGTTGTTGCGGATGAAGTCAGAAAACTTGCCGAACGTACGCAAAAGGCGACAGGAGAGATCTCCATATCGATTCAGACACTGCAGCAAGAAAGCAGCGGCATGAGTGACAACTCCCAGCATCTTAACGAGATCGCTTCCCAGTCGATCGAGAGTGTCTCATCGCTGTATGACTCTTTGGCAAAGTTCAATAAAACTTCCGAAGCGGTCCTCAACTCCAGCCGCTCCATGGGGAACAGGAATTTTATCGTACTGGCGAAGATGGACCACCTTCTGTACAAAATGGATGCTTTGGATGCGATGGAGCGTTACAGCTATAAGCCATTTGAACAAAGCGACACCTGCCGTATGGGCCAATGGTATGAAGGCAAGGGGAACAAGCTTTTCGGCCACCTGAATACGTTCAAAGCGCTGAAAGAGCCTCATGCGATCGTGCATGAGAAAGTGATCGAGTCGGTTGAACAGCTCAAAGGGGAAAGCTTGAGCGAAAACCAGAAATCGATGATCAAAGCTAACTTTGTGATGATCGAAGATGCGATGCTGGAAGTATTTAAGTATCTGGACCAGATGCTTGTCGACAAAGAGCATGAAGATAAGTACCAAACAGCTGAAGGTGAGATCGATGTCTGGGAAGATGCATCGTAGTTTTAGCTTTTTTGACTATAATTAGATAAAAAGAAGGAATCACAATGGCTACAATGGCAAGTGCAAGACATATCCTCGTCGCAACGGAAGAGGAGTGTCTTGATCTGAAAAAACAGATCGAGGAGGGAGCGGATTTCGCACAGCTGGCGATGCAATATTCCGGCTGTCCTTCCAAAGCCCAGGGCGGTGAACTCGGACAGTTCGGCCCGGGTCAGATGGTACCGGAATTCGACAAAGTGGTATTCTCTGCTCCCGTAGGTGAAGTTCAGGGACCGGTTAAGACACAGTTTGGTTACCACCTGGTCGAGGTGACCAGCCGAAGCTAAGAGGGCGAACGTTCGTATGGAGCTGTGGATGATGAGACACTGCACCGTACTCTTACTTTTTATCTTCACAGCTCCGCTTTGGAGCTGTACACTTACTTCCCCTGATAAAGATCCTTTTATCTATGTCAACACATGGCGAAAAAAAAGCGGATTGCACCCGTTAAAAGCCAATCCAAAATTGAAACAGGCCGCTTTGAATCATTCACGTTATATGATAGAAAATGTCAGCCCTGGACACAGTGAACGCACGTACCGTAAAGGCTTTACCGGGAAAGATGTCTCGGAGCGGGCGGTTTTTGCAGGCTACCCCCACAGGCAGACCAGCGAAAATATCTCGGTGACACCGGATGCTCTCATGGGTGTAGAGTCCCTGATGAGTGCGATCTATCACCGCCTTGGATTTTTAAACCCCTTGATCGATGAGATGGGTGTTGGCAGTATTAAAAGCGGAGCCAACCTTTTTGTTACGTATGTGATGGGCAACTCTCTTTTAAGCAGGCTGTGTCAGAACGATTCCGGCAGCAAAGAGCAGCGTTTTTTTACCGGGTTATGCAAAGAGAGGTCTGGGCATATCGGTCTGCAGGCTAAAAAGAAGGCGGACGCATTGCTGCTTGGCACAACGCCCGATTATATTATCTACCCCTACAGGGGTGCCAAGGCGGTCCCTCCCGTCTTTTATGAGGAGGTCCCGGATCCTCTCCCGGAACATTTTATGGTCGGTAATCCTATTTCGATATCCTTTCATCCCAAATTTTCGGGCCAAAAGATCACGATATTATATGCCAGGCTGTGGGATGCGATCCGGCATAAAGCCGTTGAACTGATCCCTTTAGATGCGGCAAACGACCCGTACGCAAAGTTGACACAACAGGATTTTGTCTTTTTCCCGAAAAAACGTCTGAGCTGGAACGGTATTTATGAAATGCGGCTGGATTACAGGATTGGGAGTAAAGCTTTTAGCCGCCAGCTTACCTGGAATTTTCACACCAAGACCATGCCCAACCTGATCCGCTATGAAGGGGGCACCAAAAGAGTCCCGGTTAAAGCCGGCAGGCTCTACACGCTCTATTTTGCCTCCAAAAAGGGTGATACGAAAAATGCGGAGCTCTCCAGGGCGCGCTTTCGTTACAACTTTTTTGAAGGGAGCCGTGTCAAAGCCAGGGTGGTTGACTCCTTGACGGTACAGATATGCCTGCAGGGAAAAAAAGGTGACCGTTTCAGTGTCGTCAATGAGGCTACGGGAGAGTCGATCGAACTGCTTTTGGATTAAAGCCCTTCACACATGATATTGTAAAGACGATCGATCTCTTTATCATCAAGCTCGATAGAGTTGTTTTCGTGCATCAGTTTATCGAGCGCTTTTTTAGGAAAGGTCTTGGTATAGGCACAATGGGTATGGGCGGGGAGAAAGGCTCTTACCAAGGCGGGGTCCTCATCTTTGATCGGAAGTTCACAGATAAAACAGCTTTGCAGCGTATGCAGACGCCCTTCATGCTGCAGGAGTCGGGTATAAAGTTCTACGGCGATGCGCTTGGGGTTTTGCAGATCCCATATCTGTGCAGCATGATCCAAGAGTTCGAAATAGAAGCTGTCCAGGGTCTCATTCTCTCTAAGATGGGTATAAAAAAGCTGGCACAGCTGCTGCCACAAAAGCATATGCTGGCGCTTTGCGATCCATGTAAAACCCAGGTGGGTGATGTGACGCAGTCGGCTAATGGGGGATTTGACATCGCTTTCGATCTCGAAATCGATCTTGTAGCCGAGATTAACCGTAGAGTGCCTGGCACCGTAGAAACGGTAGAGTGTATAAAGATGCCCCTCTGATAGGATCGTGACAACGACATCTTCATCATGGGCACGGTTGACTGAGATAATATAACCGACCAAACGCTACTCCGCAAGATACAACTTTTTCATGCGCATTATACAAAAAAACAATTTTTTGTTATGATAGATAGAGAGAAAACGGAGTTTAAAATGAACGCTTATCATACATTACCCATCGATGAGACGTTTGAACAGTTAAACAGCTCCCGTCTGGGGTTAACGGAGCAGGAGGCCGAGCGCCGTAGAGCACGGCACGGTAAGAATGTCTTGCCCGAAGGCAAAAAAGAGACCCTTCTTTCGATCTTTATCGATCAGTTTAAAAATCCCATTATCTATGTCCTGATGATCGCAGCCATCGTCTCCTTTTTGATCAAAGAGTTCACGGATGCCTGGTTTATTATGGCGGTGCTTTTAATCAATGCCTTTATAGGTCTGTATCAGGAGTATACTGCGGGACAAAAGGCGGATGCGCTCAAGCATGCGGTCAAGACCTATGCCTTTGTCTTAAGAGACGGCAACAAAAAAGAGATTTTAAGCGAAGATGTGACCATGAGCGATATCGTGCTGTTGGAATCCGGCTCCAAAGTACCCGCCGATATGCGCTTGGTTGAAAGCAATCAGCTCTTTGTGAATGAGTCTTTGTTGACCGGTGAATCGGTCGATGTCCAAAAAAATGCCCATTTTATATCGGATGAGCCCGATCTTCCCGTAGCGGACCGAAAAAACATGCTCTATGCAGGCTCCTTTATTACCAGGGGGCGGGCGGTCGGAGTGGTCAGTGCGATAGGCGAGCATACCCAGGTGGGCAAGATTGCCAAGCTGTTGGCGACGGCTACCAAGACGAAAGCACCGCTGATTAAGCGTATGGAGGTCTTTTCGGTCAATATTGCCAAAGCGATAGGTATGGTCATCCTCTTTTTGACTTTCTTGGGACTCTATCAGGATATCGGTCTCAAAGAGGTCTTTTTCCTTTCGGTAGCACTGGCCGTATCGGCTATACCCGAAGGGCTGCCTGTCGCTATTACCGTGGCTTTGAGCGTTGCAAGTTCAGCGATGAGCAAGCGTCATGTCATTGTGCGCAAACTTGCGTCCATCGAGGGGTTGGGTTCTTGTACCTTTATCGCCAGTGACAAAACCGGGACATTAACCCAAAACCGCCTGACGGTAGAACATTTTCTGACCTTTCACAGCGATAATCTTCCCGAAGAGAAGATGGATGACAGGGTCTATCAGGCAGCGATTTTGTGTAATGAAGCGAGTGTCGTCAGAGAAGGGGATGATTATGCCTATCTGGGTGACCAGGTTGATGTCGCATTGGCTAAGTATGCCTTGATCCATGAAGACAGGATGTTGGATTTTAAGTACGGTTCGACTCTGGTTGACGAGATACCTTATGAGTCGGAAAACGGCTACTCCGCCACAGCTTACGATACGCCCGAAGGGCGCTTTCATTTTATCAAGGGCTCTCCCGAAACGATTGTAGGGATGTGCCATCTGAACGAACAGCAAAAGCTTTTGATCAGCGAACAGGTTGATGAATGGGCTTCCAAGGGGTTCCGTAATATCGCTTTGGCCTATAAGCGTGATGAGGGATCCCAAATCGAGTTGGAGGGGTTTTACTATCTGGGTATAGCAGCGATTATCGATCCTTTAAGAGAAGGGGTCTTTGAAGCGATAGAAGCTGCACAGTCTGCGGGTATAGAGGTCGCTATGGTAACGGGGGACCATCCCCACACCGCTTACTATATCGCCGAGGCTTTGGGTATTGCAGTCGATAAAGAGGAGGTGATCGAGGGCCGAGAGATCAAAGCATGGATCGATGCGGGCGCGGATCCTTATGAGATAGAGGATAAACGTGTCTTTGCCCGTGTCTCACCGGAACAAAAACAGATGATCGTCAAGGCGTTTCAAAAGCTTGGCCATTTTGTGGCGGT
>JBFEYF010000032.1:0-13320 GCA_041562295.1 Sulfurimonadaceae bacterium | reverse complement strand
CCGTTGATCACCATATCCTCTTCCAGCGCACCGCCTCGGATCTTGATACTCGATTCCATTCTGACCAGCGCATTGGCGCGGATCCCTGTCTCCGGAGAGCTTTCATTGATCATACGTGCTAACTCACCCAGACCGGTACCGACCTGACCGTTACCTTCGGCATCAGTTAGCTGTACACCCGGAAGTTCGATACCGTCGACCATATAACGTACATAGTCAGACTCATTAAATACCGTTCCCATCTGCGCACGGTGCCAGAACATCGAATCGACGGCTTTACCTACTGCCGCAGTCGACAGTACCAGCTGACCGCCGCCTGTTGAGAGTGATTTGACCGACTCGATCGTCAGTTTTTGCGTCGTACCGTTAGTCAGGGTAATCATGAACTGATCCCCGATACCGTAACCGGTGATGTCATCAACCGTTAGAACTTTTCCGCCGGTTACCGGAAATTCGAAAGTCTCCTGGGCATAATCTACGACTGAGATATTGGTCGTATCATAGATAGGCTTTTCCAATGGGCGGTCAAGAAAAACCAGTGAGCTTCCCGCCGAGTTGGTCGTAAAGTTACCGCTTGTGATCGTATAGTCGCCGATACCGTCGATTCGGATCGTGTCGCCTACTGCCAATCCTTTGGAGAACTGTCCCGGTATTTTCAGTGTCGGAGAACCGATAACGGTAGCTGAGATCTGTCCTGTATTGCCCAGCTTGACGATATCTTTACGTGTCGTAATGTTACCTGTAGCAACGGCTGAAGTATTGGAGATACTTGCGCGAATGGTCTGATTAGAATAGGCACCGATCTGGAACTCTTTATTGGAGAACTTACCGTTAAGAAGTGCTTCACCGTTAAACGCCGTCGTACGTGCGATGTTGTCCAGCTGTTCGATAAGTCTGTTGACATCTTTTTGAATCGCGGCGCGTGAACCTTGAGACTGGTTGTCCGATGCAGCCTGGATCGCTTTCATTTTGATCGTATCAAGAATCTTGATCTGCTCATCCATCGCTTTATCCGCAGTCTGGATAATACCCATAGCATCATTGGCGTTGGCTACGGCCTGTCCTAGTGCATTAGCCTGTGAACGCAAACTATCCGCAATGGCAAGACCTGAGGAGTCATCTGCCGCTTTATTAATACGAAGACCCGAACTCAGTTTTTCCAGACTGTTGTTGATCTCGCGATTGGTGCTCACCCCATATAGATGCGCATTCAGCGCGGCTATATTGGTATTGATTCTAAAGCCCATTCTTAATCCTTTAAATTAGGTAACTTTGAATATTTCCGAACTTAAAGCAAAGGGTGTTCCAACTTTTGGGCTTTGAACGCTGGTTTTATAAATAAATCTCTATCGGGAGAGTAAAAAAGAGAATAGAAGGGTAGGGAAAAGTTTAGGGGAAACGAATAAGAGTCTGCACGGGGCAGACAATTATTTATAGCGGTAAGTGATACGACCCTTGTCTAAAGAGTAAGGCGTTAGCTCTACTTTAACTTTATCGCCAGGAAGAATCTTGATATAGTGCATACGCATCTTACCTGCGATATGACACAAGATTACATGCCCATTGGGAAGTTCCACTCTAAATGTGGCGTTTGGCAACGCCTCAATGATTTTACCGTCTACTTCAATTACATCAGCTTTTGACATCTTTACCTCTTTATACCACTGAAAGTATTTCTGCTTTGTTGTTTATAATCGCTACCGTATGTTCGTAGTGACTGCCTCTTAACCCGTCTTCACTGACAACATCCCATTTATTCTCAAGAATCTTGGGTGTCTGATCCTTTTGACAGATCATCGGTTCCAGACAAAAAACCATTCCGTTTTTCATCTTGGGCCCCTGCTTGGGATTGTGACCGTCAAAATAGTTCGGGATCTCCGGTTCTTCATGCGGTTTTTTACCGATGCCGTGCCCACAAAAATTTCTTAGTGGAACAAAACCTCTATCACGGATAAAGGTTTCGATTTTCGCACTAAGTTCTTTAAAACGCATACCGGACTCGATAATAGAGATCGCATACTCCAAAGTATCTTTGGAACAGGCAATCAACGCTTCATCCGATTCACTGATCTGTCCGACACCGACCGTAATCGCGGCATCACCGTACCAGCCGTTAAGCTCCGTACCGATATCAAAACCTACGATATCACCCTCTTGGAGTTTATAATCCGTAGGAATACCGTGAATGATCACTTCATTGACAGAACAGCAAACAGCATTGGGAAAGCCGTAAAGGCCTTTGAATGAGGGACGAGCACCGCGTGAGCGGATATGCTCTTCAGCCATAGCATCCAGTTCCTTAAGGGAGACACCGACTTTAGTGTTTTCTCTTAAGATCTGTAATGCTTCGGCTACGATTTTATTCGCTTCGCGAAGTTGTTCTATTTCTGCAGGTTTGCGTAGCGCAATGGCCATTAAAGACCTACCGCGTTAAGCGTTTGATATTTGTTTGAATATTGCTGTGCTTCCACTTTTCGCATCGTATCCAGGGCTACCTGAACAACAATCAGTACCGCAGTACCGCCGAATGCGAAGCTGACACCCATAAGTTTGACTAAAACCCAAGGAAGTGTCGCAACAAGACCCAAGTAGATAGCACCCGTAAAAGTCAGACGGCTTGCTGTCTCATTCAAAAATTCTTTAGTACTCTCACCCGGTCTGACACCCGGAATAAAACCACCCTGCTTTTTAAGGTTTTCCGATACATCTTTCGCATTAAAAGCGATCGACGTATAGAAATAAGCAAAAAATACTACCAGGATAAACGTAGCTACGTTGAACATATATCCATTCGGGTTAAGGAAATCCCCAACCGCTTTAGCCACATCGCTGGTACTAGATTGTAATAGCGTCAACGGGAACATCAACAGTGCCGAAGCAAAGATCACCGGGATAACTCCCGAGATATTCACTTTGATCGGAATATAGTTCATGATTCGCTTGTTCTGGTTACTCATGATCGTCTTTTTCGCATAGCTGATAGGGATACGACGCTCCCCTAGCTCTACGTAGATAATGATTAAGACCGTTGCGATCACAAGAACCACGATACCGATAAGCTCCATAAAGTTCATCGTACCCGCATTCACCGATGTAAACAGCTGTGCGATACCTGCAGGGATCGCCGAAACGATACCCGCAAAGATGATCAGACTGATACCGTTACCGATACCGCGCTGTGTAATTTGCTCACCAATCCACATTAGCAACATTGTACCTGTTACCATTGATACTACAGCAATGAAAACAAAATGTTCTTGCGCTGCAGGAACAATCGAGTTTGCACTATTTAATGCGATCGATACGCCGATTGCTTGGATAATCGTAATAAAGATCGTTGCATAGCGGATAATCTGCATATACTTGACCATACCGTCACGCTCTTTTTTCAACTGACCCAGGCTTGGGAAAGTCGCAGCAAGAAGTTCCATGATAATGGAAGCCGTGATGTAAGGCATGATACCCAATGATATGATACTTAAACGCTCTACTGCATTACCGCTGAACATGTTAAACAGGTCCAACGCTCCCTGAGTGTTCTCTTTGTCTTTGAAGAAATCTTCAATAACAGCCAGATCGACACCCGGAACTGTAACATAAGATAGCATTCTGTAAACAAGCAAAAACCCCAAGGTAATTAGGATTTTGCTGACAAGTGGATTGTTCATATTTACTTACCGCTTGTAGTAGTAATATTTTCGTCTTTGATCTTGCTAGCTAGATCTTTTGCGCCTGCGCCAACAAGTTTAATTTTAGTTACGCTTTTGCCCATCTTGTGAACTTCTCTGATGCTCTCAACAGTGATCTCAGCAAGTTCAGCAACAACTTTTACACGATCAACGTTGATCACGTAAGGTTTTGTTACACGGGAAACAAAGCCGATCTTAGGAAGACGCTTCGCCAAAGGCTGCTGACCACCCTCGAAGTTACGCTTACGCTTGTAACCTGTACGTGATTTCTGACCTTTTTGACCGCGAGTAGCAGTCTTACCCATACCACTACCTTGACCACGACCCACACGCTTTTTGCTGTGAGTACTACCTTCTGCAGGTGTTAAATTTTCAATTGCCATCGATTATCCTTTAATACGGCCAAGTGCTTCGATTGTTGCACGAACCACTGTAGCTGGATTATTTGAACCTAGAGACTTAGTAAGGATATCCTGGATACCTGCAAGCTCTAGTACTGGACGCATTGCACCACCTGAGATAACACCAGTACCTTCAGAAGCTGGCTTTAGAAGGACACGGCTTGCGTTATATTTGTGCTCAATATCGTGCGCAATAGTCGTACCTTTAATCTTAACTTCTGTAAGGTTTTTAAATGCGTTATCAACAGCTTTTTTGATTGCGTCCGGAACCTCTTTCGCTTTACCGAAACCGAAACCGACGACACCGTTTTTGTTACCGACTACGATAAGTGCAGTAAAACGGAAACGACGACCACCTTTTACAACTTTCGTAACACGACCGATGTTTACGATTGTCTCTTCAAAATCTTCTCTATTAATTTCCATCACTCTGCCTTAGAACTTAATTTCATTTGCACGTAATGCATCACCGAAAGCAGCAACTACACCGTGGTACTGGTAACCGTTACGATCGAAAACGATCTCAGTGATACCTTTGTCTTTAAGTGTCTTAGCGAAAGCCGCACCAAGTTTCTCAGCACTTGCTTTGTTTGCAGTAAGACCCTCTTTCTTAGCATTGACTTCAGCCACTGTTGTGCTAGTTGCATCATCGATAGCCTGAGCAGAAAGATAACGGTTAGAACGGAATACTGAAACACGTGGTTTAGCAGCAGTTCCTTCGATTTTTGCACGGATGCGCATTTTACGCTTTAGACGTGCACGTGTTTTTGTTTTTAATACATTTGCATTCATACTATCTTCCTACCTATTTCTTAGCTGTCTTACCGGCTTTACGGATAATACGCTCATCAGTATATTTAACACCCTTACCTTTATAAGGCTCCGGTGGACGGAATGAACGGATCTTCGCAGCAGTCTGACCTAGGAGTTGCTTGTCACTACTTTTGAGAGTAATAACGTTTTTCTCAACGCTTGCTTCGATACCTTCTGGAATATCGAAATCGATGTCGTGAGAGAAACCAAGCTGAAGGTTAAGTACTTTACCTTTAACAGCAGCACGGTAACCGACACCGTTGATCTCTAGAGATTTCGTAAAACCGTCAGTAAGACCTGTAACGATATTTGCTGCTAGTGAACGGTAAGTTCCCCAGAATGCTCTGTCTTGTTTCGCTTCGCTTTTTGTTTTGAAAACAAGTTCACCGTTTTCAAGTGCGAAATCTACATTACCTTTAGTATCAAGGTCATGACCTTGGTTACCTTTTTTGAAAGAGATAACGTCGCCGTCGATTTTTACATCAACACCAGCCGGGATTGCAACAGGTTTTTTACCAATTCTTGACATAATCTATCTCCTCCCTACCAAATTGTACAAAGAACTTCACCACCAACACCAAGCTTGAACGCTTCGTCATTTGGTAGTACGCCTTTAGATGTACTTACGATAATAGTACCGTAGCCGTTTTTGAAACTTTTGATATCAGCAGAAGCCTTGTAAACACGGCGGCCCGGCTTAGAAACACGTTTCATCTCATTAATAACTGTCTGTCCTCTATCATCGTATTTAAGTACTACGTTGATAGTTTTTTTACTACCCTCTTCAACTACATTGTAAGACTCAATGTAACCTTTTTCCTGGATAATTTTTACTACGGACTCAACCAATTTTGAGTGCATAAGTTTTGCAACATCAAGCTTACGCATTGCCGCATTACGGATACGCGTAAGTGAATCTGATACTAGATCATTTACCATTTTTATTTTCCTTATATGCTAAACACCGCTATAGGTGCATGCTATTGTTAGGAGTTTCAAACGGGAAGGAAAAATTCCTACCAGCTTGACTTTCTAACACCTGGGATTAAACCTTCGTTTGCCATTTTTCTAAAACATACACGGCAGATACCGAAATCTCTTAGAACAGAGTGTGGACGACCACAAATCTGGCAACGTGTATAGTTACGAACTTTGAACTTAGCTTCTTTGTTCGCTTTGTTAATCATAGATTTCTTAGCCATCTGTACGTCCTTTCGTAAATGGTACGCCCATAAGCTCTAGAAGTTTCAATGCTTGAGCGTCACTATCAGTTGTTGTAACCATAGTGATATTCATACCGTGAATCTGCATAACGTCATCGTATGTAACTTCAGGGAAGATCAACTGCTCTTCAAGACCGAAGTTGAAGTTACCGCGTCCATCGAAACCGTTACGGTTAACACCACGGAAGTCTTTCACACGTGGAAGCGCGATAGCTGTAAGACGATCCAAGAATTCATACATTCTAGCACCACGTAGTGTTACTTTAACACCTGTAGGCATACCTTCACGTACTTTGAAACCCGCAACAGATTTTTTTGCTTCGATTACAACAGCTTTTTGACCGGCAATGTTAGAGATCGTGTCAGCAATGTTCTGGATAAGCTTGTTATCTTTCATCGCAAAACCTGTACCGACAGAGATAACAATCTTCTCTAATGCAGGAATCTGGTTAGCGTTTTTGATATCGAACTCAGATTGTAAAGCTGGCTTTACAGTCTCTAAGTATTTTGTCTTTAAACGTGCCATTATTCAGCCTCCACTTTACGAACATTTGAGATATCCATTGGCATCTCTTTGCTCTCAAATCCACCCTTAGGGTTATTTTCGCTTGGCTTAACTGTTTTCTTCGCTACTTTACAACCTGCAACGACTACTTTGTTTTTAGCAGGAAGTACCGCAAGTACTTCAGCTTTCTTACCTTTGTCGTCACCGGCGATAACTTCTACAGTATCACCTTTTTTAATTTTCAAAGCCATTATAGAACCTCCGGTGCTAGTGAAACAATTTTCATGAAACCAGCGTAACGAACTTCACGTGCTACCGGTCCGAAAATACGTGTACCGATAGGCTCTTTTTTAGCGTCAAGGATAACCGCAGCGTTGTCGTCAAAACGGATTAATGAACCGTTCTCACGCTGTACTTCTTTATTAGTACGAACGACAACAGCTTTTACAACCTGACCTCTTTTAACTTTACCTGTAGGAAGCGCTTTTTTAACAGAGGCAACGATAACATCACCAACAGTTGCATAACGACGCTTAGAACCACCAAGTACCTTGATACACATGATCTCTTTAGCACCAGTGTTATCAGCTACATTTAGACGTGTAAAACCTTGGATCATACTATACTCCTTTTTTCACAACTGTCTTAAGACGAAATGACTTGCGCTTTGAAAGTGGTCTACACTCGATCGCAACTACTTCATCACCAACATTCAATTCATTGTTTTCATCATGAATCAAATACTTCTTGAAACGTTTAACCGTTTTATGATAACGTGGGTGCATTACACGGCGCTCGACAAGAATCGTTGCTGATTTTTCCGCACTGTTTGTAACTACAACACCCTGAATCTCTCTTTTATGAGTCATGGGACCTTCCTACTTGTTCAAAGCACTAAGTGCTGTATTGATTTTCGCAATGTCTTTACGAGCCACACGCAGTTCGCTAGTGTTTTGTAATTGCATTGTCTTTTGCTTCATCTTAAGAGTGAAAAGCTCAGTCTTCTTCTCTTTTAGAAGTTCAGCAAGTTCTTGAGCGTTTTTACCACTGATATCAGAATATTTCATTGCTCTGCTCCGCTGTTACGATTTTTGTTTTGAATGGAAGCTTAGCTTGACCAAGTTTTAGAGCTTCACGCGCTAAACCGTGCTCAACACCGCCCATTTCATAAATGATACGACCCGGCTTAATGTTCATAACCCACTTATCAACACCACCTTTACCTTTACCCATACGAGTTTCAAGTGGCTTAGCAGTCAGTGGCTTAGCAGGGAATACACGAATCCAGATCTTACCGTTACGTTTAATGTGACGAGTCATAGAGATACGTGCTGCTTCGATTTGACGAGAATCGATACGTCCAGCTTCTACAGCTTTGATACCGATTGTACCGTTGTCAAGTTTGTTACCGTTAAACGCTTTACCGCGGTTACGGCCTTTCATTACTTTACGATATTTACTTCTCTTTGGCATTAACATGATTAATCAGCCTTTCTCGCAGGTCGCTTACCACGACGCTCACGTTTTTCTTCTTTTGGTTCTTGCTGGATACCGGCAGTTAGTACCTCACCTTTGAAGATCCAAACTTTAATACCGATGATTCCGTATGTTGTTTGCGCTTCAGCGAAACCGTAATCGATCTTTGCACGAAGTGTATGAAGAGGAACACGACCTTCCAAGTACCACTCAGTACGTGCCATTTCAGCACCACCAAGACGACCTGCAACAGAGATCTTGATACCTTTAGCACCAGAACGGATAGCACCCTGGATCACTTTTTTCATCGCACGACGGAAAGCGATACGACGCTCAAGTTGAGTACCAACGTTTTCTGCAACAAGTTGCGCAGAAGCTTGTGCTTTTTTCTCTTCTTTGATGTTAACCGCGATATCTTTACCGATTAACTTCGTAAGCTTGTTCTTAAGCTTTTCAATATCAGCACCTTTTTTACCGATGATGATACCAGGACGTGCAGCAACGATTGTTACACGAAGACGCTTTGCAGTACGCTCAATGATGATACTTGCAACACCAGCGTAGTAAAGCTCTTTTTTAAGGAACGTACGGATCTTGTGATCTTCACCGATGTTCTCAGGCATAGTTTTGAAACCAGGGAACCAGCGAGAGTCCCAGTTTCTGTTGATACCTAGACGTAGTCCTATAGGATTAACTTTCTGACCCATAACTAGTTCTCCTCCGCTTTGTTAACTTCTACATAGATGTGAGACATAGGCTTTCTAATACCAGAAGCACGACCACGGGCACGTGGGCGGAAACGCTTAAGAACTGGACCTTTATCAACACGGCAAGATGTAACTACCATCTCACTTGGTTCCATATCACTGTTAGCTACCGCTGAAGCGATAACTTTAGAGATAATTTTAGCCGCTTTGTTCGGAGTGAATTCTAATGCAGCAAGAGCTTCTTCGGCATTCATACCCTGAACTTCACGAGCGATAAGACGTGACTTAATTGGAGAGACACGAATAAATTTTAATGTTGCTTTACCCATGATTACTTCCCGATCTTTTTCTGTACAGAACCTTTGTGGCCCTTAAATGTACGAGTTGGAGCGAATTCCCCAAGTTTGTAACCTACATGGTTCTCAGTAACGTAAACAGGAACATGCTTACGACCGTCATGTACGTTGATTGTCAAACCGATCATCTCTGGGAAAACCGTACTACGGCGTGACCAAGTCTTGATTGGTTTGTTGCTTTTTTCTTCTTTTGCTTTTAGGACTTTTTTCATCAAATGATCATCGATGAATGGTCCCTTTTTTACTGAACGAGCCATATTATCCTACCCTTTTAGCATTTGGTTTACGGCGAGTAATAATGAGTTTATCACTAGCTTTCTTACGACGAGTCTTAGCACCTTTAGTCGGTTTACCCCAAGGAGTAACTGGGTGACGACCAGAGTTCGTTTTACCTTCACCACCACCGTGTGGGTGATCAATCGGGTTCATCGCAGAACCACGTGTCTGAGGACGGATACCCATGTGACGTGTACGACCCGCTTTACCGATAACTACGTTAGAGAACTCTTCGTTACCTACAGCGCCTACAGTTGCCATACATACAGAAAGTACTTTTCTCATCTCACCACTTGGAAGACGTAGAACAACATACTTGTCCTCTTTACCCATAACCTGAGCGTAAGTACCAGCAGAACGTGCCATTTGACCGCCTTTACCTGGTTTCATCTCAATGTTGTGGATCAATGTACCCAGTGGGATGTTCGCCATCTGCATAGCCATACCAGGTTTGATATCAAGACCAGATACAGAAGCCTGAATAGTATCACCTACTTTAAGGTCTTTCGGCTGAAGGATATAACGCTTCTCACCGTCTGCATAGTTGATCAAAGCGATACGACAGTTACGGTATGGATCATACTCGATAGCTGCTACAGTTCCAGGGATGTCAAGCTTGTTACGCTTGAAATCGATGATACGGTAAAGTTTCTTCGCACCCGCTTGTTTGTGACGAGATGTGATACGACCGTTATTGTTACGACCAGAGTGTGCAGGAAGTTTTACCAATAACGAACGAACGCTTGCCTTAGCAGTGATATCACCGCTGTCAACGTTTGTCATATAACGACGTGATGGTGTGGTTGGTTTATATGATTTAATTGCCATAATTATACCGCCAGACTTTCTAGTTGAGTACCTTCAGGAAGCTTTACATAGAACTTTTTGAAGTCTGCCTGCTTACCTTTTGTACCACGGAAAGTTTTCTTCTTTCCGTCCTGATTTAAAGAGTTGATGCGAGCCGGAACAACACCGAAATATTCGCGGAAAATCTCTTTAAGACCTGTTTTTGTTACACGTGGTGAAGTTTTTACAACGATAACACCCTGCTCTTGAAGCTCAAGAGTCTTTTCTGTGTATAAAATCGATTTAATATCTGTAATATCTGCCATCTTACACCTCTACTAATTTATCAAAAACTGCTTTTTCGATAACGATCGAGCGGTAAGTTGCAGCTAGGAATGCGTTTAACTCGTTTGCTTCAATCAAATAGCAGTTGTTAATGTTGCGGTATGCTCTATCTGTAGCTTCATTTACCATATCAGCTACGACCAAAGTATCACGCGCGTTAAGTTTGCTTAAAAGTGCCGCAGCATCTTTAGTTTTACCAGACTCGACAGCTACAGAATCTACTACGAAAAGTGCTCCGCCCTTTGCAGCTTCAGCAAGCGCATGGTTCAGTGCAAGTTTCTTCTGTTTCTTGTTCACTTTCTGAGTATAGTTACGGTTGTTTTTAGGACCGAATGCCTGGCCACCGCCAACCCAGATAGGAGAACGAGTAGAACCGGCACGAGCACCACCACGACCCTTTTGAGCCCATGGTTTTTTACCACCACCGCTTACTTCAGAACGTGTCTTAGAAGATGCAGTGTTAGAACGGATGCTAGCCTGGTATGATTTAACATAAAGCCAAAGGTTGTGAGGGTTAATACCGTCAAAGCTCTCCGGAAGTGCTACTTCACTACCTTTTTCAAATTTGTTATCTAATACAATTGCTTTCATTATTTAACAACCTTTACACGACCTAGGTTACCATTAGCACCTGGAACTGAACCTTTAACAACTAGGATCATACTCTCTGCATCAAAAGATAGAATCTCATTTTTAACAGTAGTAGTATCAACACCGTAGTGTCCTGGCATCTTACGCCCTTTTTGAACGCGACCTGGCCATTCAGCATTACCGATTGAACCAGTACGACGACCCATACGGTGACCGTGAGACGCACGTCCACCTGCGAAACCGTGACGCTTTACAGCACCCGAGAAACCGCGACCTTTAGTCTTCATCTGAGTCTTAATAGTTTTCGCTTCACTTAGTGGAGCCATATCCAAAGCACCTGCTTCAGTATTAGCAACTTCCATAGTTGCGAAACGGTTAAACTCTGCAGAAAGATCATATTTCTTCTGCTGACCTTCGATCGCTTTATTGTTTTTCTTACCGTCAGCATAAGCTACAACAGCTGTACCGTTCTCGTTAAGGCTACATACTTTAGTATCTAGTACTTTTAGTAGTGTAACTGCAGAACTGGGTACGCTGATTGTACGGCTCATTCCGATTTTTTCAACGATATATTCCATCAATGACTCCTACTTACTTGCCCATAGAGCGAACTTCTACGTCCACTTCTGGTGCTAAATCTAGTTTCATCAAAGAATCAACAGTGTCCGGTGTAGCTGATACGATATCAATTACACGACCGTGAATACGAATCTCGAACTGTTCACGAGACTTCTTGTTAACGTGTACAGACTTAAGAACTGTATATTTTCTAACGCGCGTAGGCATTGGAATCGGGCCACGAATCTCGGCACCAGTACGCTTAACCGCATCTACGATAGATGCAACTGAACGGTCTAAAACACGATGATCATAAGCTTTAAGCTTTAGACGAATCTTTTCCATTTTTTTTCCTTCAAAAGAACTCGTTGGACTCCTGTGGAGCTGTTTCCAACATGATTTGAAGTCGCGATTATAGTAAAAAACAGTCCCAAAGTCAACCCCAGAGCCTCCAAAACGGTGTTTTTGACTTTTTTTGTTTCCTTTTAAGAAGGAAATGATAAAATTAGCTCATCTCTATTTTGACAGGTTTTTTTATGGAACAGTTGCAATATCTTCTGGATAACAGTAACAAGCGGAGTAATCTCGTAGAACGTAAAATTGAGATTACGCAGCCAAAGACTCAAATTGTTGCACCGCCTTTGGTCGGAGCCTCCTCTTTGATCTTTTCCGCGCTCAATCGAGAAAAGGCACACACCTTTATCTATATAGACATGCATGACAGCCGTATAGACAGGGAGGAGCTGCGCCTCAATCTAGAAAGTTTTTGTCAGCAAAACAGCATCTCTACCCTGGCTGTGGACAATTACGACGGATCTTTTGAACTGCCGCCTCTGCCTCAGATCATCATCTCTGTCACACGCGCACTTGATCTGCAGGATTTTGAGACACTCTACCTCTTTCCTCTCGATTTCGAAGAGTTTTTGGTTTTGGATAACCGTTATGAGACTTTGGATAATGCGCTATCCCACTTTATACAGATCGGAGGCTTCCCGCAGCTCATCCATGTCTCTGCAGCCAACAGAGCCAGAACCCTGCAGGATCTTCTCAAACTCTCTCTTGATGATCTTGAATTGCAGATCCTTACCTTTGTCGCCAGACAGCTGGGAGAGAAGATATCGGTCTTTCATATGTTTGAACGGCTTAAAAAAGATCGCAAACTCTCTAAAGACCATTTTTATAAGACATTCTACACTCTAATAGAGCAGCGGTGGCTTTTGTGGCTAGAAAAGTATGCCCATCCCAAGGCGGCCAAAAAACTCTACCTTCTTGATTTTGCCATCAAAGGGGCACTAAGCTTTTCCAAAAACTTCTCGCAGATCTTTGAAACCCTCATCTTTTTGGAACTCAAAAAAGTGGGTAAAGAGGTCTATTATGATGACAATATCGATTTTTACCTTCCGCAGGAAAACCGCGTCGTACTGACACTCCCCTTTGCCACAGAAAAAGCGCTCTTTACCCTAATGGAACGTATTGAAGGGTGGTTGATCATGCACGGTGTAGAAAAACTTGAAGTGGTCACGATGAACAGTGAGTCCCAACTGCATCACCCTTTTGTCACGGTGGATATGGTACCTTTTACCCGCTGGGCACT